>NZ_LXYF01000029.1:0-88329 GCF_002894065.1 Sphingobium sp. SA916 | reverse complement strand
GGCCGCGGCATCCTGCTGCGCGGCCACGGCCGTCGATGCATGCACCTGGGCGTCGGCATCGGCGCGCAGGCGGCTTTCACCGATTGCGGTGTCCGCAAATTGCTGCGCTTCCACCGCCGTCCGGATGGCGGCCTGTTCCTTGCCGCTCTTGAGATGCTCCTGCGCCAGACGCAGGGACGCCTGGGCCTTGGCCAACACCGCCGGATCGAAGTCGCCGGCCTTCAACTTGCCCGCGGCGTCGATTTTCCCCTGGGCCTGCGCAATCGCCGCAAGCGCGCGTTCTTCATCGCCCGCCAGCGCGGGCGTGCTTGCCAGGAACAGGGCCGATGCAGCAGCGAAAGCACGCATGGAAAAGCTGATCTCACGCATATACTCTCCTGTATTCGTTTCTTGAGGCGACGAGAACGAATCATGTGGCGACTGTGTTCCACTTGGATGATGCGGATGCCGACTGTCGCATCCTCCGCCAAGGTCAAGGCCTGATCTTCGATACCGATATATTTCTCTTCCGGATGGGAACAGGATTGCACCGGAATATAAGGCGACCGCCCTAACATGCATTATATGGCTTGCCCCGGCATTGGGGAACCTGCCCGCGAGAGCCGCCGTTCTTCCGCCGAGGAGGCCGTCTGCACATGACACCGAAGAGCTGGAGCCTTGGACTGGGCCTTTTCTCCATCGGTCTGGGACTGGCGGAAGTCGCACGACCACGCGCCATTGCGAGGCGGCTGAGGCAGGACCATGCCGCCGCCCGTGCGACGATAAGGCTGTTCGGAGCGCGCGAGCTGCTGGCCGGCGCAGGCATCCTCGCGGCGCCGGCGCATTCCACGCGGGTCTGGAACCGCGTGGCGGGCGATGCCCTCGATCTTGCGGCGCTCGCCCTGGCCAGCCGGCGCCGCCCGCTCTGGGGGCTGATGGCCTTCGTCATGGGCGCCACGGTGGCGGACATCATCGTGGCGCGCGCGCTGGACCGAAAGACCGGGAAGATGTTGCCGCTGTCTCCCGGTAAGCCGCGCACACCCCCCGATCCGCCTGCCGACAAACAAGGGTCCCCCACCACCATAGAGCCGGACGACATGGCGTTTCACCATGCGCCGCCGGTGCCCGCGCGACAGGTGCGATGACCGGGGCGGGGAGATGACCTCCGCTCCCCTCAATCCGCCGCCCTGTCGTGGCGCCCGCGGCAGCGACCTGCCGGCCTATGTCGGCAACGGCATGATCGGCCTTCGGGTGCGGGAAATCCCCCTGCTGGCGGGTTCCGCGATCCTGAACGGCGTCGTCGGTCCCGATCCGGACAAGGGGATCGAAGCGGCGGTGCCCATCCCCTACCCGCTCGCCGCCGACATCGCGATTGGGGAGGCATGGCTGTCGGACCAGCCCTGGGCCGCCGAAGACCTTCTGCAGAGCTATGACTCCGGCACAGGGGAACTGTTCAGCCAGTTTCTCTTCCGCATCGGGGACGTGGCGCTGACCGTGGAGGTCACGACCTTCGCCAGCCGCAGCGACTGCTCGCTCGTCCTGCAGGAAAGCCGCATCACCGCCGGGCAGGCCTGCTCGATCCGGCTGCGCACGCTGGTCGATTCCCGCCCGGCGCAGGGGCGCATGGCCGAAAGGCGCACCGGCGGCCCCTCCGCCGGCGGGGGCGAAGGGTCGCTGCTCTGGGTGCCCGAGGGCGATCTCAGCCATTGCGGCATTGCCTTCCACAGCCGCTGCTCGCTGACGGACGACAGCATGATCGCGCCGAAATTCGGCTCCGGCCCTCTGGTCGCCGAATATCGCGTCGACCTGAGGGCTGGCCAGCGGGTGGAGCTGCATCAGATCGCCGCCCTCATCCCCTCCATCGTGCATCACCGGCCAAGGGAGGAGGCGGTCAGACGCGCCAGCCTAGGCGCGCGGCGCGGGCTGGCGCGTCTGCGCGCCCTCAATCGGGAAAGCTGGGCGGAAATCTGGAAGGGCCGCATCGTTGCGCAAGGCGCGGAACCCCGGCATCAGCAACTGATCGACGCCGGCTTCTACTATCTCAACGCCTCGGCCCACCGCTCTTCACCCGCCGCGACATCCATGTTCGGCCTCGCCCATTGGCCGGGCTATCATTATTATTACGGCCATGTGATGTGGGACATCGACGCCTTTTGCGTGCCTCCCCTTCTGCTCCTGCAACCCGGCGCCGCCCGCAGCCTGATCGACTTCCGGGCGCGCCATGTCGAGGCTGCCCGGCGCCATGCCCGGCTGGATGGGAAGCCGGGCATGCGCTTCCCGTGGCAGGCCGCGCCCCTGAGCGGGGAGGAGGCCGCTCCCGACGATGGCCCGGCAGCAGCCTTCGCCGCCCATCTGTCCCTCCACGTCGCCCGCGCCTTTTCCCTGGACGCCGATTGCACGGGCGATCTGCGCTACCTGCGGGACCGGGGTTGGCCGATCATCGCCGGCGTTGCCGACTGGCTGACCGGGAGGCTGGAACGCACCCAGCGCGGCGCAGAGCTGCCCCGCGCCACCGGCCCCGCCGAAGTGCCGGATCCGCCGGACAATGACAGCTTCACCCTGATGACGGCCGCCGACCTGCTGAAGCGCGCGATCCGGATCGGCGCCGGCATCGGCGCCGACATCCCGGCGGCCTGGCAGGACATGCTGGACGCGCTCTACCTGCCGCGCCGGAGCGACGGGGTCATCCCCGCGCATGACGATTTCCGGATCGACGAGGATAAGGGCGCCACGCCCAGTCCGCTGGCGGGCCTGTTCCCGATGGACTATCCCGCAGGCGAAAGGGAGCGGCAGGCGACGCTGGATTTCTTCCTGTCCCGCTGGCGCGATTATGTGGGATCGCCCATGCTGGCCGCCTTCTATCCCGCCTGGGCGGCCATGGCGGGCGACCGGAAGCTGGCGCTCGACCTGTTCGAGGAGGGCTATGCCGCCTATGATGCGGGACGGTTCCACCAGTGCCTGGAATATCGCGTCGACCATCCGGACTCGGCCGTGCCCGCAGGCCCCTTCCTCGCCAATATCGGCGGCATGCTGATGACGATGCTGTTGGGACTGCCCGGCCTCCGCATCAGCGGCGACAGTCCGGAGGCATGGCCCCACCGCCCTGTGACGTTGCCATCGGGCTGGTCCTCCATCGCCGTCGATCGCCTCTGGGTGCGGGGAAGGCCGATGCGGCTGATCGCGGAACAGGGCAAGGATCGCGCTCAGATCCTGCCGGCATAGCCCGGCCGCCGCAGCAGGCGCCCGCCCCGCAGCCGCAACCGGCCGAGAAATCCTTCCCGCCGCAGCGTATAGGCTCCGCCCGCCGCCACCAGGGCAATGCCCAGCAGCGAAACCCCGTCCGGCAGGGCGCCGAAGGCCAGATAACCGATCAGCGTGGCGAACAGCACCTGCGCATAGGAGAAGGGCGCCAGGAACGACGCGCTGCTGAAACTGCAAGGCGGGGAGAAGGCGGATGCGCTGATCGCGGAACTGGACGATCGCTACCTCCGAACCCATGGCCACGCAAAGCCGCACGGCCATTTCACAGGCTGAAGGCCAGCCGCCTCAACCCGCATCACAGGCCCTCCAGGGCAGCAGGGCTTAACCTGCTTTAGTGCATGGAGGCCTCGCGCCACTATAAGCGGCCAGTCAACGCCATCGCCCCCGAATGGGGCACGCAAGGAAGCAGGATTGTCGGATATACCAGCTACAGCCAGGGCGGCAGGCGGTTCGGACGGAAAATCAGAGATCGATGCCGGCGCCTGGCTGGCCGCCATCGTTGAAAATTCCGACGACGCCATTCTGAGCAAGACGCTGGACGGCATCATCACGACATGGAACGGGGGCGCCAGCCGCCTGTTCGGCTATTCCGCCGAGGAAGCGATCGGCAGGCCGGTGACGATCGTCATTCCCGAAGACCGCCTGCATGAGGAGGATCATATCCTCGCGCGCCTGAGGGCGGGAGAGCGGATCGATCATTTCGAGACGGTTCGCCGTCGCAAGGACGGGACGCTCATCGCAATATCGCTGACGGTTTCCCCCGTCCGCAATGCGGCGGGGCAGATATTGGGGGCATCCAAGATCGCGCGCGACATCACGGCGCAGAAACGCGCAGCCGCGCAACAGACCCTGCTGCTCAAGGAGATGCGCCACCGCGTCAAGAACCTCTTCGCGCTGGCCACCGGGCTGGTGGCGCTGAGTGCGCGCGGGGCGAAGGATGTCGGGGAACTGACGCGCGATCTGACGGCGCGGCTGATGGCGCTCGCCGCCGCGCACCAGCTTACCTTGCCCGATGTGGACAATGAGGGGACGGCGGGAACCGCCACGACCCTGTTCTCGCTGCTGGAGGCCATCGTCGCCCCCCATGAACTGGCGGATGAGCGCAAGCGCATATTCGTGAAGGGCACGGACCTGGCCATCGGCGGCGGCGCGTTGACGTCGGTCGCGCTGCTGCTGCACGAACTGGCGACCAATGCCGCCAAATATGGCGCGCTCTCGACGCCGGACGGGCGGTTGGACGTCACCGTCAGCATCCAGGATGACGATGCGCTCATCCAGTGGGTGGAATGCGGCGGCCCCGCCCTGGACCGGGCGCCGGATCGCGAAGGCTTCGGAACGGCGCTGGAGCAGGCGTCGCTCAGGGGAACGGGCGGCACCCTCGTCCGGTTGTGGAAGGATGCCGGCCTGACGATAGAAATCCGGTTCAGGCTGAGCCGTCTCAGCCAATAGCGGCGCTCAATACCGCTTGAGCAAGCGTTCGACCGTGGGGGCGGCCGACCCTTCGCGGCCCGACTTGTCCTTGATGTCGCGTTCCAGCGCGTCGCGGATGGCGGCGATCTGCGCATCCGTCAGATGTTCGATGCCGACAAATTCCACGCGCGCCTTGTCCAGGGCTCGGATGATCTCGTCCAGTTTCGCCTGCATGGCCGCGCCGTCGCGGTTCTGGCTGTTCTGGATCAGGAAGACGGCGAGGAAGGTCAGCACCGTCGTGGCGGTGTTCACGATCAACTGCCAGGTATCGGAGAAATGGAGAAATGGCCCCGACACAGCCCAGAGGAGGATCAGCAAGGTGGATATGATGAAGGCCTGGGGCTGTCCCATGAGGCGTGCACTGCTGGTGGCGATGTTGGTGAAAATCCGATCCATTATTTTGCGCCTGCGACAATATGGCCCCCATCGGAAAGGATAGGTGCGAACCGAACCGCGGACATTAACTTATGATAGTGCCTGCGGGCCGTCGATTTTCCGGGCAGGAGCGGCGCAATGCTTCGACCGTCGCGGGAAGATTGCCGGGATACAGTCGCAAGGCGGATGCGTTGAATGCGAAGGAAGCAAGGCGGCACGGAGCGCAGGCATGAAACTGGACTGGCACGGCGAAGACGGCGGAGCGGGCGCCACCATCATCCGCGATTTTTTCGTGGAAGGGGAAAGCGACAGGCTGACCGACGTGCTGCTTTGCGCGCCTTCCCATCTGGAGCCGGTTCCCTGCTGTTCGGTGACGCGCGAAAGCCTGCGCAAGGGACTGGCGGTTTCGGTCGACAAGGCCGAAGGGCAACATCGCGCCCTGCGCGGGGCGTTGGCCGATCATCAGGTGCGGTGCCATCTTCTGCCGGCGCATGCCGATCTGCCGGACCTCTGCTTCACCCGCGATACGGGCGTGGCGACGCCCTGGGGCCTTGTCGCGTTGAATCCCGCCATGCCGCACCGCGCGCGGGAAGCGGACCATGTGGCGCAGGCCTTGTCCCGCCTGGGCGCCCGCCCCGTCCGGCGCATCCGCGAAGGCAGGATCGAGGGCGGCGACATCTGCCTGGCGCGGCGCGGGCTGCTGATCCTGGGCATATCCGGCGAGCGGACGGACGAGGCGGGCGCCCATGCCTTTGCGGAGCCCTTTGCCGCCAATGGCTGGGACATTCTCCGCTACGCCTTCGATCCGCATTTCCTCCATCTCGACACGCAATTCTGCATGCTCGACGCCCATCATGCACTGGCCTGCGTCGACGTTCTCGACGACGCCTTCCTCGCAGCCGTGGAGGCGCGCGGCATCACGCTGCTGCCCGTTTCCTACAAGGAGGCGCGTGGCCTGGGCTGCAATATCCTCTCCATCGACGGCCGGACGATCCTGATGGGCGCAGGGCATGACGACGTCGCCGCCCGGATCAGCGCGGCGGGATTTCAAGGCATCGCGCTGGACGTGTCGCAATTCGCCGCCTGTGGAGGCGGCATTCATTGCATGACCATGCCCCTCCGGCGGACGGCCGGCTAGGCGGGCGCGATAAGCCCCAGACGGTCTTTCCCGAAGTCGTTCATCTGGGTTAGCGCCAGCGCATGAAAGGGGCCGGCGTCCGGAACGCCGCAAGCGCCGCTCCGTTGATCCTTCGATCATATCAGGAGGCAGGAATGGCGCAAAAAGGTGCAGGCGGAAATCCGGGCGCGGTCACGAAGAAGGGCGGCGATGGCGCTCATGGAAGCACCGGCACGGGCCGCGGCGGCGGCAATAACGCACGCGGCAGCGGCAGCGCCAGTTCCGGCAAGAAGAAGGAAGACGGGAAAACGGCCAGCGGAAAGGGCGACCGTTAGAGCCAACCGACATTCAGCCCTGACGGCCTGCAAATGATGCTTTTGCGTTTCCGGCGCCGGGGGTACAGCGGCGCCGGTCGGCATCCAGTTCGCGCCGGTAGAAACAGGCGATTGCCCTCGGCATTCCGGCCGTGCCATCCGGGCATTTCCGCAGGTCATTGCCCGGCCGGAACCGGCCTGGCGGTCGGACCGAATCTGGCGTCCAGCGCCTCCGCCTCCCTACGATGCGCCGCGATCACCGGGACCATCTCCCCGGCCATCTTCTTCAGCGCGGGATAATCGCCCCGCCGGGCATAGCTGCTCTGCAGGTTGAAGGCCTCCAGATGCGCCGCCGCCTGCTGGCCGACATAGACGCTGTCGAATTCCCGGTCGCCCGAACCGTTGAGGGCGCCCAGCATCGCCCGGCGGCGCGCATCGATATTCTGCGGGATGGCGATGTTGACCGGATTGTCCGCAACGAAGCGCCTGAGCCGCTCGCTACTCTTCTGGTGGTCGGAGACCATCTTCCGCGCAAAGGCCTTCACCTCGGGCGCGCGGGCACGCACCATGGCGATCTTGCCCGCCTCTATCTCATACATGTCGCTGATCGCAGCCTGCGGAATGTAGAAGGTGGTGGTCACCGCCTCGTCAGGGCGGGAGACGCCCTCGGGCTTCGGCCCTTCATAATGCTTGGCCACCGTGGCGCTGCCATTGGCCGGTCCCCGTTCGGACGCGCCATCGGTCTGGTTGCAGGCGGAAAGGGCCAGCATGGCGAGGCAGGCGGGCAGTCCCGGCCGGAACGAACGGCCGCCGGTCATGGCTGCGTTCCATTGCCGGCCGCGCCCGGAGCGCCGATGCCGGGCATGGCGTTCGCGCCACCCATGTCGCCAGCGGCATTGATCGCCTCCTGCTGGTTCGTTCCGCCGGGCACCCTGCCATTCTCATTCTGCGCGGCGGGGCTGCAGGCGCAAAGCAGGGCGGAGGACGCCATCAGGATCAGGGCGGTCGATATGGGGCGGGGCATGCTGGGACAAAGCATGAGGTTCTCCTTCTGCGGGGCTGCTGCGGCGACAACGCCCGGCAGGCCGAAGGGCAGCGTCCGTGCGATAACCCTATGTTAGCGCGGGCGCGCTTTTCCCCTTTTGCGGCGCGGCCGTCCGCCGACCTGGGAACCCCCTGCCGACGGGCCGCGTATAGAGGCTTTCCCCCATCCCGTGCGCCGCCATCCTGACGATGGAGCGCGACACATCCCGATCGGAGACGGCCCATGTCGGTGACAGGTTTGACGGCGATCATCGTCCTCGTGGCGGCCGCGCTTCTGGGCGTCGTGCTCTACGGTCTGCACAGGGGCCGGTTGAGCCGGGGCGGCGCTCTCGCGGCGGCGATCCTCATATTGGCGGCCGCCTCCGTCATCCTGGTCTATCCGTCGATTCTGACGACGACGCACATGAGCTGAAGAGGAGAGAGACACCATGACGATCGAGGATGAAGCCCTGACCGATGGAGACATCGCCACCGCCGGCGTCCAATGGGTGGCCGCGCTGGTCGGCCGGTTGGTGGAAAAGGGCCTGATCACCACCCAGGACGCGCAGAGCATCGCGTCGGAGGCGCGCGAACAGTGCAGGGCGGAGGGTGTGGCCAAGGCCGCCCGCGTCATCGCCGCCCTCTCGGAAGAGGGCGAACTGCGCGGTTAGCGCGATCCATGAATGGGGAAGAAATCGCCTCCGGATTCACGGATTCATCTGTGTTGGCGACATCTTCCTTCATCCGCGCTTCTTCATCGGAAGATTTGCGACAAAACAGCATGGCAAGGCGCAGCATGATCAACAAGGATGAACGACGGCGCAGGCTGGCCGCGAAACACCGGATTCCCGGCATGATCAAGTCGGGCAGGCAGGCGGCATGATCATCATAGCCATCGTCGCGGCGGTCGCGCTGGCGGGATTGACCGGCATCCTCGTCGCGCTGCGTCGTCGCCGGATCGGGGCGTTCATGGCCATGCTGATGCTCATCGTCCTGCTGGCCGTTTGCGGCATGGCGCTTCTCTATCCCGCAGCGCTCACGCTGCGGTCGCCGGGCCGCTGAACGCCCTCAACCGAGCGCGACGTCGAGGCAGGTCATCACCGCAAGGCCGATCAGCAGGCTTCCCTGGGCGGCATGTCCGTCCTCGCCAAGTTCCGGGGCGATCTGGCTCATCACGACGCTGATCATCGCCCCCGCCGCAAGGCACAGGGCGATCGGCAACAGCATGGCGAAGCGATGCACCAGCGTCGCGCCCAGCGCGCCGAATACCGGTTCCACCAGCCCCGAGGCCAGCGCCACGGCAAAGGCCAGGAACGGCGGATAGCGCAACGCCAACGCGCTGCCCACGGCGAAACCTTCGGGTATGTTCTGGATTCCGATGCCCAGGGCCGTGGCGTAGCCCTCTCCCCCCGCATCCCGCGCGAAGCTGACGCCGACCGCCAGCCCCTCCGGCGCGTTATGCAGCGTGATCGCCGCGACCAGCAGCCAGATGCGATGGCCCGTCCGGTCCAGCCCCTCCTCACTGGTGAAACGCTCGACGGAAAAGCGGCCGAGGGCCAGCAGCAGCGCCCCGCCGACCAGTACCGCCGCGGCAATCATGGCCGCCGCCGGCCAGGAGCCGATGCCCTGCCGGTCCAATATGCCGATGGCGGGCACGATCAGAGAGAAGAAGGAAGCGGCGAGCATCACGCCCGCCGCAAATCCCAGCATCACGCCCTGACAGCGCGCCGCCGACCGGCCGATGCCCAATATGGGCAATCCGCCCAAGCCGGTCGCCGCGCCTGCCAGCAGGCTTGCAATCGTGCCGGCCAGAACCGGCGACAGGTCGATGCTCAATGGCTGGCCTGCTCTCCTTGGCTGCGCAGCGCTAGGAACCTGTCGATCACCCTGGGCAGCATCTCGTCCAGGAACGTGGCCATCGCCAGTTCTTCGCGCAGGCTTTCCTCCAGCACGGGAATGGCCGCCTCGAACCCGCCCGCCTTGGCCATGGCGATCAGGGCCTTGTAGGCCGCCGCCTCATAATTTTCGAACGCATAGTTGGCGAGGCTGTTCTTGATGACCTCGTCCGGCGCCAGCGCGTGGGACAGCGCAGCAACGCTGCCCCCGAACTTCAGCGCCGCGTCCTTGATGGCCGACGGACTGTCGCCCAGCGCGTCCAATATGCCCTCCAGCCGTTCTATCTGGCGTTCGGTTTCGCCCCTGTGGCTGCGAAGCCGCGCCTCGACCTCGGTATATTGGGCGAGATGCTCGATCTGCCGGTCCATGATGCCCAGCGCCTGATGCTCGACGGCATGGGCGTCGCGCAGACCGACGATGAACATGTGCCGGACGGTGTCCTGGTCCATCTCACTCCCCGTCGGACTGGAGGGGGCTCTTGGCGGCGGCCTGCGACCGGGCGTCGGCCATGTCGCTCGCCCCGCCCAGATCCTCGTCGCTCAACTTGCCCGCACCCGGCCCGCCGCCCAGGTCCGCGCCGGTCACCGGATTGGCGTTGGGATCGGACTGCAGCCGGCCGGTCATGGCCGCGAAATCCTGCATCTCCTGCTCGCGGAGCGTGACCGAGGCCTGGCCGTCGCCGCCATCGACCGGCAGCTTGCCCTCGACATCGTCCAGCCGTTCCCATTGCTCACCCGTATTCCAGGGGCCGACCGCATCGCCCTCCCCCTGGGAGGCGTTGACATAGAGGTTGGCATAGGGAGCAAGGCCGGGCAGCTTGCCGGCGGGGAAATTGTCCTTGATCGAATAGAGCGCCTTCTCGAAGCTCTTCTGGTGCGAAACCTCCCGCGTCATCAGGAAACCCAGCGCATCCTTGACGCCCGGATCGTCGGTGATGTTGATCAGCCGTTCGTAGATGATCTTGGCCCTGCTTTCCGCCGCGATGTTGGACCGCAGGTCGCAGGTCGGGTCGCCGCGGCTGTCGACATAGGCGGCCGTCCACGGAACGCCCGAACTGTTGGTGAGCGAAGGCCCGCCGCCATAGAGGATCGACTGGGTATGGCTGTTGCCGCCCGCATTCAGCGACATGTAGAGTTCCGCCTCCTCCATCGACGCTTCGGTCAAGGCCGACTTCGCGCCCTTGTTCAGCATGGCGACGATCGATCCGATCACTTCCAGGTGACTGAGTTCCTCGGTCGCAATGTCCAGCAGCATGTCCTTCCGGCCGGGATCGTCCTCGGCAAGACCCTGGGTGAAATAGCGCATGGCCGCCGCCAGTTCTCCGTCCGGTCCGCCAAATTGTTCCAGAAGAAGCGAAGCGAGCGCCGGATTGGTTTCCGAAACCCTGACCGTATATTGAAGCCGCTTGTTATGCATGAACATGGAATGGTCTCCTCAGACTCCGCTGCCGGATGAAAATATGTCGGGATGATGGGTGCGGGCGCTGGCCCCGCCGGGTTTGAATTCGCCGTGCAGGATATGGCGGATGCAGGCCAGCGCACCCCCGGCGATCAGAACCATCGCTCCGGCGCCCAGCACCGCCGCCATGACCGCCTCCCGCCGAAGCGGCGCGCCGGTCAGCCAGACATGAAGCAGGATGCACAGGGCCGCGATCCCCGCCGCCTCTATGGCCGCACCGACGAGCAATCTTGCCGTTGCCCTGGCGCTTCTATTTACCCTGCTCATGATTGCTCCCACATCGAACAAGGACAGTTAAGCCTCACAGGGAGCAAGCGTTCCGCGATCCGCGATGGAACGCTAATGCAGTTTACAGCGAACCGATCTACGATATTTCCACCGGAAAACTTCGACTGCGATCCAGAACCATTCCGGATCGACAATCATGGCGGCCCGTATCATGAAAGTAGCGGGAAGCAGAAGCCTGGAAACTTCCGTCCCCACCCGACAGGATTTCCGATGAAGGACCGGCAACCGGGTTCCGGCTGCGCTCCCGGTGGCGAACGCCGCGCCATGGAAAAGACCGTCCGAAGCTGATCCAGTTTATCGTCCTGCGCGGATCGCCCCTCCACCCGATGCGTTGCTTTTGAAAGCGGATAATTTCAGGAAGACGCGCGATGAACGACCGCAATGCATTTCTTCAAGGGCAAGGATCGCCCATCAGGGACGACGCAGCGCCGCCCGAACAGGGCTGGCGCGGCGAACGCGCCGCCGACGAACCGGCTGGAAAAGGTCCAAGGCGGCGCCGGATCGGGGGCGTGAAGGCGGAGGTGGAGGACATATCCGGCACCGCCTTCGTCGAGGCGGGCGGCGCGGACATGGCGTCCGCCCACGACGATGGCGATAGCGAAGACAGGCGCATGCAGCCGCGGCAGGAAGGCGGCAGGCGCTCCCATCCGGACGGGGTCAGCGATCTCGACATGTCCGCGACGAGTCCCGGCGGGGAAAGCGCCGGCGCCCCCTACCCGCACGGGCGCAGGAAATCGAAAAACGACTTCGGCGGCCGCATGGGCCATGGCGGGCAGACGGAGATCGGTTATCACGGCACCGGCCATCTGGGCGGCCGCAAGGTGGGGGAGGACGACAATCGCAACGGCGTCGCTGAAACGGACGATTGACCCTGTTGCGGCCCGGCAACCCGTTGATATTTCGGCTTCGCAGGCAAGCGGCATGGACGGCGGCGCCATTCGGGCATAGCAAGGGCAATCCTGTTGCGGAGCCGAAAGAGTTCAATGGTCGAAAGAGCCGTCCCCGATCCCGAGTTCGAAGCCCTGCTGCGCCACATTCAGGAGAGCCGGGGACTGGACTTCCGCGGCTACAAGCGCACCAGCCTGCGGCGGCGCATCGCCCTGCGGATGGAGGCGGTCGGCGCGGAGGATTTCGCCGCCTACCGTACCTGCCTGGAGGCGCAGCCCAGCGAATATGAGGAATTGCTCAACACCGTGCTGATTAACGTCACCTCCTTCTTCCGCGACGAGGATGCGTGGAACGTGATCCGCGACGAGGTGATCCCGGAAATCCTCAAAAATGCGGAGGACGACCGCGCGATCCGGGTCTGGAGCGTGGGCTGCGCCAGCGGCGAGGAACCCTATTCCATCGCCATGCTGCTGGCCGAGGCGATGGGCATGGGCGACTTCTGCCGGCGCGTGAAGATATATGCGACAGATCTGGACGAGGAAGCGCTGAAGGTGGCGCGGGTCGCCACCTATTCGCCCCGGGAGGTCGAAAGCGTGCCCGGCCATCTGCTCGAAAAATATTTCGAGCGTACGAGCAATCATTATGTGTTCGAGCGTGAATTGCGCAAATGCGTGATCTTCGGCCGCCACAATGTCGTGCATGACGCGCCGATCTCGCGCATCGACCTGCTCACCTGCCGCAACCTGCTGATCTATCTGGAGGCCGAAACCCAGTCGATCGTGCTGCCGCGCCTGCATTATGCGCTGAACCCCGATGGTTTCCTGTTCCTGGGCAAGGCGGAAACGCAGCTTGCGCGATCCTCGCTGTTCCGCCCCGTCGACATGAAGCACCGCATTTTCGCCAAGGTGCCCCAGGAATGGCGCCGCCCCCTGAACGGCAGCTTCACCGCCAACCGCCCGACCCGGCTCGACATGCCCCTGCCCGACGTCCACCTGCTGGAAGCCGTGATCGACGAGGTCGGCACCGCCCTGCTGGTGATCGACGACAGCGGCGCGGTGGCGCTCGCCAATCTACCGGCCCGCAACCTGCTGGGCGTGGGCGAGGCCGATCTTGGCCGGCCGTTCCAGGACCTGCCCATTTCCTACCGTCCCATAGAATTGCGCGGCCCCATAGATGAGGCGTTCCGCGGCCGCAGGGGCCTGCGGCTGGAGGACCAGGAATATCGGCTCAACCAGACGGAGGTGATGCGGCTCACCATCGACGTCCGCCCGCTCCAGCGCGCGGACGGCAGCGTGCATGCCATCCTGCTCGCTTTCCACGACCATACCGGCATTCACGGCTTACGGCGGGAACTGGAGGCGGCGCAGGAAAATCTCGAACAGTCGATCGAGGAACTCCAGTCCGCCAATGAAGAGCTGGAGACCACCAATGAGGAGCTTCAGTCCACCAATGAGGAACTGGAGACCACCAATGAGGAACTGGAAACGCTGAACGAGGAAGCCCGCTCCTCCAATGAGGAGATGGAATCGGTCAACGAGGAACTGCGCATACAGGCCGAACAGGCGGCCGGGTACCGCCTCCATCTCGAATCGGTGCTGCGCTCGATGAATGCGGGCATCGTCGTGCTCGACCCGCGCCATTTCATCCAGAGCTGGAACCGCTGGAGCGAAAACAGCTGGGGCCTGCGCGCGGAGGAGGTGCTCGGCACCAGTTTCGACAGGCTGGACATCGGCCTGCCCGTTCAACAGTTGCGCGACAGCATGATCGCGGTCCAGTCGGGGTCGGAGGAGCAGACCGAGCGCCAGCTCGAGGGGCTGGACCGACGCGGACGCCGCATCATCTGCCGGATACGCATTACCGGCCTGATGGACGAAACCGGCGCGAATCACGGGCTGGTGCTCGTCTTCCAGGACATTACCGACGAACGCAACAGCGAGGATTACACCCGGTATCTTGGCCGCGTGCTGGGCGGCGCGGCCAATCAGATTTACTTTCTGGACCCCGATAATCTGCGCTTCCTGCTGGTGAACGACAGCGCGCAGAAGAAGCTGGGCTTCAACGCCCACCAGCTTTCGCGCATGGCCCTGCCCGACCTGCTGCCGGACATATCCGCCGACGACCTGCACGCCATCCTCGCCCGCTGCTGGGCGGCGAACTGCCGGAGCTGCCGCTCCAGACGGCGATGCGGTTCGGGGAAGGCGGCAGTCTGCCCGTCGACCTGCGCCTGCAATATTTTTCCGAAGAAACGCCGCCCATCCTCGTCGCCATGGTATATGACAGGAGCGAGCGCGAACTGTCCGCCGCGCTCGAATAGAAAGGCGGCACATGGCCGGCCATGACATCATCGTCGTCGGCGCCTCCACTGGCGGCGTCGATGCGCTCGTCCGGCTGGTGGCGCAGCTTCCCGCCGGGATGGACGCGGCCATGCTCATCGTACTGCATATCGGCACCGGCGTCAGCCGGCTCGCGGACATATTGAACCGCGCTGGCAAGCTGCCCGCCGGCCAGCCCGCCGATGGCGAGGAGATACTGGCCGGACATATCTACGTCGCCCCGCCCGACCTGCACATGACGGTGGAGGGCGGCCGCGTCAGGCTGGCCCATGGCGACAAGGAGAATTTCAGCAGGCCCGCCATCGACCCGCTGTTCCGATCCTCCGCCGCCGCCTACGGCCCACGCGTCGTCGGCATCGTGCTGACCGGGAAGCTGCAGGACGGTTCGGCGGGTCTGCTGGCGATCAAGCAGGGCGGCGGCATCGCGATCGTGCAGGACCCGGCGGAGGCGGTCGCTCCTTCCATGCCGCAACGGGCCATCGCCTGCGCGCCGGTGGACCATGTCTGCCCCCTTGCAGAGATGAGCGCGCTGCTGCTCCATTACGGCCGGCCGCCGGACGGGCTCAACCCTCCGCTTCGTTCGACGCCTTGCGCAGGCTCGTCATCGCCTCTTCCAGCACCTCGATCATATGCCCGCTTTCCCGCGAAGCTTCCGTCCAGCGCCGGACCGCATGCGTCAGGCCCCGTTTCTCCGCACTGTCCTGCATCTGTTCGAACAGCCGGATACGATCCCGATGCGTCCGCACCGCAATCGCCAGCGCCCGCTCCAGCTCGTCATTCTGCGCCGCCGCCAGTCCCAGCGGCGTGAAGGCATGGCCGACCTGGCAGCGGAAGCGGACTTCATCCTCGGTCTCGATATGGTTCAGCACGCCCCCGCAATCGGGGCAGGACAGGTGGCTGGGCTCACCCGGCGTGACGATCTGCGGTTCGGCCACGGCAAACTCCTGTGCGGCAATCCGGTCCTCGATCAGATATTCCTCGGGCAGGGGTATGGTCGGCCCCGCTTCCTCCCGCACCAGCCGCGCGAGCAGGTCGGGCATATGATCCAGGGCAAGCGCATGGTCGACATGATCGCGCTTCAGCGCATTGCGCGGCATGGACGGCCATTCCGCGTCGGCGGGGTCCTGCACGACCGAAAGCCCGCCGGCCGCCTTGACCGCGATCAGCCCATCGGTCCCGTCGTCCAGCAGGCCGGTCAGCACGATGCCGGTCACGCGCCCGCCATAATGGATCGCCGCCGATCGGAACAGGGCGTTCACCGCCGGCCGCGTGCGGTTCTCATAGGGACCGCGCCGCATCAATATCCTGCCGGGACGCAGCAGCAGATGCATGTCGGGCGCGCACACATAGATGCGCCCCGGCTCGATCGCCTGTCCGTCCACCGGGGACAGAGCAGGCAAGGGCCCGGCCCTGTCGAGCAATTGCGGCAGCACGCTGCGCGCCGAAGGCGAAAGATGCTGGGCGATGAACAGCGAAGCGCGAAGATCGGCGGGCAGCGCGGCACAGAGCCGGCGCAGGGCATCCACTCCCCCGGCCGATGCCCCGATCACGATAATGTCCCTGCTGGGCATGCTGCGCTTCTCCAGGGAGGCAACGAAGCGCGCCGACAAAAAGGTTCAGACGGAACCAACTTATTTTAGACCCAATTCCCCCGCGGGCGCGTTATCAGGGTGACGCAACAGGGAAAATCATGGGCAAGAAGGCTGAAGCTCCGGGGCAGATCAGCGCCAGGCTGCTCGACGAGGTCGAACAGTTGCGCACGTCCCTCGAATCCGCGCTGGAGGAGAATGGGCGCCTGATGGAGGATCGCGACCGGCTGAGCCGCCGCGTGACCCAATTGTCGCAGGACCTTCAGGCCGCCCGCTCGGCGCCGCCGCCGGCGCCCCCTCCCCTGCCGCCCGCCCAACAGGGACAGGCCGAAGAGGAACTGCGCGTCGCCTTCGAGGAACTGCAGGTCCTGACGGAGGAGCTGGAGGTCGCCAACAGCAGCCTGCAACAGGCCAATCACGAACTGGACGGCCGCGTCGAGGAACGCACCCGCCAGATCCAGGAGATCAACGACACGTTGCGCGCGACCGAGGACTCCCTGCGCACGATCGCGGACCTCGTGCCCGACCTCCTCTGGCGCAGCGACGCCACCGGCCATGCCAACTGGTTCAACCAGCGCTGGTGCGACTATACCGGCTGGGATGAGGAGGAACTGAAGGAAGAAGGCTGGGCCAATGCGCTGCATCCGCTGGACCGCGCCTCCTCCCTCGCGGCCTGGGCGCAGGCGATGGCGGCGGGCACCGTCTATCAGGAGCAGCATCGCATTCGCGACGCGCAGGGCGATTATCGCTGGTTCCTGATCCGCGCCGAACCGATGCGCGACGCGAACGGCACGATCCTCGCCTGGTTCGCCGCCGCCACCGACATGCATGAGCAGCGCACCGCCATGGAGGCGCTTCAACGCAGCGAGTTGCGGTTCCGCACGCTGATCGAGGGCATGCCCCAGCTCGTCTGGCGCGCCGTGGACAGCGGCCAGTGGACCTGGTCCAGCCCGCAATGGAGCGCCTTCACCGGCCAGAGCGAGAAGGCCAGCCGGTCGCTCGGCTGGCTGGAGATGCTCCATCCCGACGACCGGGATCATGCCATGGCGGCATGGACCCGGGCGCAACAGACCGGCAGCCTGGAGATCGAAGGACGGATATTCAACGCGCAGGACCGGCGCTACCGCCATTTCCGTACCCGCGGCGTACCCGTGCGCTCCAGCGAGAGCAGCTTGCTCGAATGGCTGGGAACGTCGACCGATGTCGACGACATCGTCCAGTTGCAGGCGCATCAGGAAGTGCTGGTGGGGGAACTTCAGCACCGCACGCGCAACCTGATGGCGGTGGTCCAGTCGGTCACGGCGCGCACGCTGAAGGGCAGCCATTCGCTCGATCATTTCGCCCAGTGCATCAGGGACCGGTTGGATGCGCTGGCCCGCGTCCAGGGACTGCTATCCCGTCGCAAGGGCGGGCTGCGGGTCACGTTCGACGCCCTGCTGCGGGAGGAACTGTCCGCCCATGTCCCGCTGGATGCAGACGGCAGGGGAGAGCATGTGACGCTTACCGGGCCGGCCGGCATATCGCTGAAATCGGCGACGGTTCAGACGCTCGCGCTCGCCCTGCACGAACTGGCGACCAACGCGGTGAAATATGGCGCGCTGTCGCAACCCGCCGGCCGGCTGGAGGTCCGCTGGGACATCCGCAGGCCCGCGCCGGGCGAATGCCGGCTGTTCGTCGACTGGCGCGAGCGCGGCGTGTCCGAACTGCCCGCCCCCGGTGCGGAACCGAAGGGCGGCGGCTATGGCCGGGAACTGATCGAACGCGCCTTGCCCTATCAGCTCAATGCGCAAACCAGCTACGCCGTGGAGACTGACGGCGTTCATTGCACGATCGACGTGCGCGTCCCCTCTGAGGATAGTGAAGGCGGTGGAAGATGACCGAAGCTGCGCTGCAGGATTGCCGCATATTGATCGCAGAGGATGAATATCTCATCGCCGCCGATATTGCCGAGGCCCTGGAACAGGACAATGCCGTGATCCTGGGGCCGGTGCCGCGCGTCGCGGACGCGCTGTCCCTGATCGGGTCCGGAACGCGGATCGACCTGGCCGTGCTCGACGTCAATCTGTGCGGCGACATGGCGTTTCCCGTCGCCGACGCGCTGGTGGAACAGCGCATCCCCTTCGCCTTCGCCACGGGCTATGACGGATGGACCATCCCCGCCCGCTTCGCGGACGTGCCGCGCCTGGTGAAGCCGTTCAGGCCCGACCGCTTGCGCAGCGCGCTGAAGTCGCTTCTGCCCTAGGGCAGATCCCGATGATCGGCTGCTTCAGAGGTCGGGCGGCAACAGGTCCTGGTCGGCGTCAAGACGCCGGTCTATCTCCTCGCCCAATCGGTCGAGCTGATCGAAGGACGCCCCGACCACCAGGATCGAACCGTCCTCCAGCGTCAGGCGCAACCGATAGCTTTCGCCGTCGGCCTCTATGGCGAAATGGGCGAGGCGCACGGTCATGACTGTCTCCCGATGATGAGCGCCCCCGCACCGATCCGGGGCGCCGCCGCCTCATTTGGAAGCATGGCGATGCGCCGTTTCCGCCAGAGCGAGCCTTCTGCCCGTGACCAGGGTCTGGCCGATGAAAAGAAGGATCAGGATCGAACCGGCCGTCCCGACGAAGAGGTCGAAGCCCGACCAGCGCCCGAACAGGCCTGGACCGGACCCCAGCACCATCATCATGACCGTCAGTCCGATCAGCAGCAGCCTGAGTTCGGTCGGCCCGGCGGAAAGATAGGAAAGCTTCAATTCCCCCAATACCCGCGCGGACAGAAAGGCATGGATCGACAGCAGCAGATAACCCGCCAGCGCGATCAGCGCGACATCCATCGTCACGAACGGGCTGAGGCCGATCCCGGCAAGGATGAGCAGCGTCGCCAGCCCATCGCAGCTATGATCGATGAAATAACCGTAGGACGGTCGCTCGATCCGCCGATAGCGCGCCAGGCTGCCGTCCATGGAGTCACCGAACCACTGCACCGCATAGCCCGCAATCGCCAACAGCAGCCAGGCCGACGCGACGTTGCTGGCGGCATAGCCGGCGAATATCATCAGCGCGCCGACCATTCCGGTCGCCGTCAACCGGTCCGGCGTGACCCAGGCGGGCATCCGGCCGCACAGCCAGCCAAGCAACCGCCGCTCGTTCGCGGCAAGCCAGTTCTGCTGGATTCGGGAGAGCGATGGGGGAGATGGGGGCTGGATCGTCATGGGGCCTTGGATAACAGTCTGGAACAACGGGAGCGCCGCAGCGCCGTCATATTCGCGGCATCAGCCGCTCCGTCCGAAGACGCACCGTCCCGGAAGGATCGGCACGACGACCGATACGACCGGCGCGACCTGAAAGGAAAGACAATCTTCCTGCACGACATGCTCCCTCTGCGCGGGAGCACGCAAGTCTCTCTGTCGGATCGTGCGAAGCGGAAATCCGATGACTGCTGGTAGCATCCTCTGCATGACCCGAACAGAAGTTTTTGGAACTTGCACGACTTTCGCGCGAGACGGGAGCGGACCCTTGTGCTACGGTTCCTTTATTGCGCGAAATTTGCCGCAAGCATTCGCCGTGACAGAGAGACCATCGTGCTCCCGCTTGCCAGCCGAGGAGCCTCGTCATGGAAGACCTGAACTATCTGCTCAAGCGCGAACAGGAAGAACTGCTGCGCGCCCGGACGGCGCACAGTCCGGAGGCCGGCCGCGTCCACGAACGGCTCGCGCAGGGATATGCGGCGCGAATCCGCCATCACCCCCATCCCTATCGTTCCAGGCGGGCGGACGGTTCAGCGCCCTTCAACCCCTTTCCCTTCAATGTGGAGGGCGGCGCGGCATGAGCAGGGTCGTCAACGTCCGCGCGACGCCGGACAGCATCAAGACGATGTGCACGAAGCACGCCTTCCGCATATCCGCGCTGGAGGAACTGGTTTCGGGCGGGGCGCGGGTCGTCCTGCTCGATCCGCGGGACGCGGACGCCTTCCGCGTCCTGATGAAGGACAGGCTGATCGAGGGCAGCGTCACGCGATCGGCGTCGCACATGGCCAGACAATGGACGCCGCCGGCACGATGGAAATAGTCATGAGCCAGTTCGATTATCTCGACCGTCGCAGAAAGGCCGAATTGAATCATGCCGATCTGGCCATCTGCCCGGTGGAGCGGACGAGACATGAAGAGCAGGCAAGGGCCTATGCCAAGATCATCTCCGTTCTGCGCCGGGAAGAGGAAGAGGCGACATCACGCCATCGATAGCGGAATACAGCCGAATATTTGTCCCTGCATGCGCCAATATTATATGCTGGGTGAACGACGGTAGATTAAATCCGACTGAAAATAGGAAGACTGAGCCGCTTTCAGCGCGAAGCGGCTGCCTTCCGGATGGCCGGGCCCGGCTTGGCGGCAAACCAGATATTGTGCCAGCGTTCCGTGCTGCCGATATAGGCCGGCAGGACGATCTCATCGACGTCGAAACCCGATTCCTCCAGCCGCCCCGCGAAGCAATCGTCGGAATAGGAGGACCAGACGGACAACAGCCCGCCCGGCCGCAAGGCGTCATAGGCGGCGGAGAGTCCGGCATGCGAATAGAGCCGGTCGTTGCGCGACGTGATGAAGCCGTCCGGACCGTTGTCGACATCCAGCAGGATGGCGTCGAAACGATCCGGCCCCTCCATGATGATGTCATAGACGTCGACGACCCGAACGCTGACGCGCGGGTCCGCGAGATTGTCCCTGAACAGATGCGCCAGCGGCCCCTTGGCCCACACCAGTATCTGCGGCACCAGTTCCGCGACGGTCACCAGCGCGTCGCAGGTCCAGGAACCCAGCACGGCGTCCAGCGTGAAGCCCATGCCCAGTCCTCCCACCAGCACATGACCGTCCTTCCTGTCGAGACGCTCGCTCGTCAGCGTGGCCAGCGCCATTTCCGAAACATGGTCCTGACTGCCCATCAACTCGTCGCGACCGAACTGGATGGAATATTCCTTGCCGCATTTGAGCAGGTGCAACTGGCCGCCGCCGGGAATGTCCGCGACATCCACCATTTCTATCGGCGGGCGGCCTCGGCGGGCGGCGGGGGATTGCCCTTGTCCGATGATCCCGGCCGGCCTGCCCTGCGGCTCATGGCCGGGCGGCCGCTGGCGGTGGGGCCGCTTTGGCGAGGCGTCGTTGCGATCCATGCCGTTCCTGTCGCATTTCAAGATCAATCGCGACGTAAACCAGCATGGCGTCCATTGCGCGGTGACGCCGTGCAATGCCCCGCCTGCCTTCCCTTTGCAAGGCCGCTGCGCATGCGGCCCCGAAGATCGCCGGCGGCCCGCATCGAGATTCAGAAGAGGACGAGCCGAAAATGCCGGTTTTTCGTGATCCTCCAATGAGTGACGTGCATCCCCTGAATGGCGCATATTTAAGGCATGGGCAGCGCCGGAAGCGCGAACGGGCGCCATTTGCAGGCTGCCAGGGCTGAATGTCGATACAGGCTAAATGGACGACCTGCCCGGTCGTCTATAGGGAGGAAGGAACGACATGCCCACCCATAGCCCGATGAAATCCGCCACGGCTCTGGCCATGCTTGCACTTGGCTCAACCGGAAGCGTCCATGCCGCCGAAGCGAAGCAGCGCATGGCCGTCGGCGCCGTGGTCGTGGCCCCATGCACCGTGGAGGGCCTGCGGGTGGATTGCATATCCGGCCAGCGCCCCCGGATATATATGGCCGGAAAGGCCACGACTTCGCCCGCTCCCGGCGATGGCGCGGAACCGGCGCACGCGGGGCAAGGCGCATCCCCTGCCGCCACCCGCTATATCGAGGTATCATTTTAACCTAAGCCTTGGAATAATCGGAACAACTTCGCGCCTTCCGCCGTTTCCTCCCTCGCGACGACCGGCATCGGGACAGACATGCTGCAGCCGGTCCCGCGATGCTCATGGAGTGCGCCTATAGCCAGAACAGGGCGCATGATGCGTTACAGGAGATGCGCATGAAGCGGTATGGCAAAGGCCATCTGGCCGGGCTGCTGATATTCGGAATGGCTTTGCCGGACGCCGCGCAGGCGGCGCAGACGACGACGACATTCCCGGTGACGGCGACCGTCCTCACCGCCTGCGCCGTGACGGCGAACCCCCTCAGCTTCGGAAACTACGATCCCACATCGGCCACGCCGCTCGATGCCACGACCACGCTTTCGGTGCTGTGCACGGTCGGCACGTCCTTCACCGTCGGCCTGAACGCGGGCACGTCGAGCGGCGCCACCGTCACCAGCCGGAAGATGGTCAACGGCGCCAACCTCCTCAACTATGGCCTCTTCCGGGAGACGACGCGCACGAATAATTGGGGCAACACGCCGGGCACCGACACGCCGCCGGCCACCACCGCACCGGTGCTGCCCAGCACGCTCACCGTCTATGGCCGCATCCCGCCAAGCCAGAATGTGCCGGCGGGCGGCTATGCCGATACGGTCACCGTAACCGTCAACTACTGAAGCGCGAAAAGATGAACAGGGGATATGCAAGCGTTGCGGCAGCGGCGGCGATGCTCTCTGCACCGCCCGTGCAGGCGGCGGGGCTCAAGGTCTTCCCGGTGCGCGTCGTGCTGACGCCGGGGGAACCGGTGCAGACCATGACGATAGAGAACAGCAGCAAGGAAAGCGCCCGCGTCCAGCTCCGCGTCTATGGCTGGCGGCAGGAAAAGGGCGAAGACGTGCTGGAGGAGACCCGCGACGTGCTCGCCAATCCCGCCCTGTTCGAGGTGCGGCCCGGCGCCGTGCAGATCGCCCGCTTCGGCCTGAGGACGGGAACAGGCGCTGCGGAGAAGAGCTATCGCGTGATCCTGGAGGAGGTGCCCGGCACCCGCGCGGTTCCCGCCGGAACCGTCCAGACGCTCCTGCGGATCAGCATTCCGATCTTCGTGCCCCCGGCTCGCGGGTCGGGCAGGCTGGTCTGGCGCGCCTGGCCCAGCGGACCGCGCCAGATGACCTTCGCCATCCGCAACGAAGGCAACGCCCATGTGCAGATCAACCGCCTGATCCTGTCGCGCAAGGGCGGTCCGCAAGTGGCCCGGCAGGACATGTCGGTCTATCTGCTCCCCGGCTCCTCGCAGCAGGTCGTCCTCGACACTGCCGCATCCATCGCTTCCGGCCAGACCCTGAAACTCGACGCGATGACCGATCAGGCGGATGTCGCCGCGGAGATCGTTGCAGAGGAGCGGCCCCGTGAAGTCGCGCGCCCTTGAAGGGGCCATGGTCGCGCTCTGCCTCCTGTCCCGCCCCGCCGCCGCCCAGGCTCCCCCCGGCCATGGATCGCCGCCGGCCGCCGGGGAAGAGGGCGACGGGCCCTCGCTGATGCTGGTCCGGCTTCTGGTCAACGGCCAGGCGCAGGAGGGCGAGATACTGGCCGGGCGGCGCGGCGATGCCTGGTTCCTGAAGGCCGCGGACCTCGAACGCTGGAAGATCCGCGCCGATGCCCCGCCCGTGACGATCGACGGAGAGGCGCTGGTCCCCCTCCCCTCCTTCATCACGCCCTCCTTCGATGCGGCCAGCCAGCAGCTTGACCTGACCGTACCCGCCGAACGGTTCGCGGTGCAGCGGCTTTCCGGATCGGCCGGCAGGCTGCTGCCCACAGCCGGCACCTTCGCCGCCTTCCTCAATTACGACCTGTCGGTCTCCCATCAGGACGAACTGGCCTCCTCCGCCTTCCTGGAAGCCGGCCTGTCGGACGATTGGGGCCTGTTCGCCAACAGCATGACGGTCGGGCAGAGCAGCGGCATCGGCAACGGCGTCGTGCGGCTCGACAGCTATTTCATCCGCGACGATCCCCAGGATCTCCGCCGGCTGATCCTGGGCGATACCGTCACGACCAGCCCCGACTGGGGCCGCCAGATACGCTATGGCGGCGTTCGCTACGGCACGGAATTCGGACTCAGTCCCACCCTCATCACCTTTCCCACCCCCGCCTTTCTCGGCCGCACCGCCGTGCCCTCCAATGTCGAACTGCTCGTGAACAATGCCGTGCGCTTCCAGTCGGACGTCGATCAGGGGCCCTTCTCCATCAATCAGGTGCCTCTGGTGACGGGCGCGGGCGAGGTGACGCTGGTCGTGCGCGACGCCACGGGGGTCGAACGGCGCGTGCGCACGCCCTATTATGTCAGCCCCCGGCTGCTCAGCGCCGGGCTGTCCGCCTGGTCGTTCGAAGCCGGGGCGGAACGGCGCGACTATGGCATTGCCAGCTTCAGCTACGGCACCGCCTTCGCCGCGGGCAGCTACAGGCGCGGCCTGACGGACTGGCTGACCGTGGATGCCCGGGCGGAGGCGAGCGGCGACGTGCAAATGCTGGGCGGCGGCCTGTCGTTCGTCTGGCCGCTGCTCGGGGAATTCAGCCTCGCTTTGGCGGGATCGCGCGGGAGGGAGGGGAGCGGCCGCCTCTATCGCGCCTCCTTCGCGCGCATCACGCCGCGCTGGAACATCGCGCTCAGCTATCAGCGCGCGTCGGATCGCTTCGACCAGATCGGCATAGACCGCCCGGCGGACCGCATCGCGCGGCAGTTCCAGGCGTCAGCCGGGGCGTCGCTCGGCGATCTGGGCAGCATGGTCGTGACCTGGACCGACCTTGAATATGGCGACGGCAACCGGGCGAGGATCGGATCGGCCAATTACAGCGTCGGGATCGGCAGCCGCGCCTATATGAGCCTGTTCGCCATCCGCAGCGACATGGCGGGCCGGGAACCGGAGGCGGTCGTCGGCCTTGGCCTCACCATTCCCCTGGGCACGCGGACCAGCGTCTACGCGCAGGGCGACAATCGCAACCGCCTGGCGGAAATCCGGCGGACGGCGCCGCTTTCGGGCGGCTGGGGCTATCGCCTGGCGGGCAGCGAGGGCGAAAACGACCGGCAGCAGGCGGAAATGAACTGGCGCGGCTCCACGGGCGAACTGAGCCTGGAGGCAGCCCGCTTCCGGGGCAAGACGGGCGTGAGGCTGCTCGCGAGCGGCGGGGTCATGTTCGCGGCCGGCGGCATCCATGCCTCCCGGCGGATCGAAAATGGCTTTGGCGTGGTCGAGGTGCCGGGGCAGGGCAATGTGCGCATCTATCAGGAAAACCGCCCCGTCGCGCGCACCGACCGGCGGGGCATCGCCATTGTTCCGGACCTGCGACCCTATGAGGCGAACCGGATTTCGCTGGCGCCGTCCGACCTGCCGCTGGACGTGCGGCTGCCCGACGACACGATGATCGTCGTTCCGCGGATCAGGGGCGCGGCCCATGCCCGCTTCCCGGTCGAGCAGGACCGGCCGGGCACGGTGGTCGTCGCCACCGCCGACGGCAAGCCGGTCGCAGCCGGCGCGAACGTGCGCACCGACGGCGGCGAGACGCTGTTCGTCGGCTTCGGCGGAGAAATTTTCGTGCGCAATCTCCGCGAAGGGATGGTGCTGGAGATCGACACGGGCGGCGGCGTCTGCAAGGCGACCGTGACAGGCATCGCGCCGCGCGACACGCTGCCCCGCATCGGCCCCGTCGCCTGCGCCTTCCAGCGGGAGCCGGCGCCATGAGGCGGCGCGCTCAGGCGCTGACGGCCCTGCCGCTGCTGACGGCCATCCTGTTCCTGATGCAGCCAAGCCCTGCCCAGGCCGCCTGCAACGGTCTGGCCGGCTGCTCCTGCACGGTCACGGCCACGGGCATCAGCTTCGGCAACTATAATCCGCTCTCGCCCACCGCGACCGACGCGACGGGTACGATCAACGTCCATTGCGATCTTCTGGTGGCGCTGGCCGGCTCCTACACGATCGACATCAGCGCCGGCAGTTCCGGCAGCTTCGCGCCACGCACGCTGCGAAGGGGCGCCACTGCCCTCAACTACAACCTCTACACCAACGCCGCACGCACGCAGATATGGGGCAACGGCACCGGCGGATCGGTCAACGTCACGCGCACCGTCCTGGCATTGCTGGTGTTCAACGACAGCGTCACCGTCTACGGCCGCATCCCGGCGGGACAGAATGTGGCGGCCGGCGCCGGTTATCTCGACACGCTGACGGTGACCGTCACCTATTAGGGCAGCGTATACGGGCCGGCGTCAAGCTGAGCATGTAGGCGCCTTCTCCCGCCCAACGCCTTTGTCGGAGATCGACGAAGCGTGATGCACGTCACGCGCAAGATGGGAAGAGGCGCTTATTGTTCCGCCCGCGACCCGAGGAACTCAGGCTTGCCTGATTTCCAACTCAGGGCCCGGCAGCCTTCGCGCTGCTGGGCCTTTTTTTGAGAGCCATCAGCCGGTAGGTTCGACCGCGCTGGCCCACATGGTTTTTGGGGGAAGAGCTTGCTTGAGACGGAACGGCTGGCCGTTATCAGAAGCGTGTTTTCATGTGGGCAGGCAGGTGCCGAGGCTCTGGCGTCCGCCGTTCGCGACATAGTTTTTCCGCACAAGGCCGTCGTCGCGCATCAGGGCGACCTGGCCGATCATTGCTGGGTGGTCGTGGAGGGCGCCGCCCAGGCCCAGATCAACTCGGCCGATGGCCAGTTGACCTTGCTCGCTTCCCACGGGCCGGGCGAAATCTTCGGCAGCTATCCCGAACCGGCGACGCTGCGCAGCGACATCGTCGCGCAGGGTTCGCTCCATCTCCTCTGCATCGAAACCTCGGCATTGGTGGACCTGGCGCGGCACAGCGCGGATATTGCCCATGGCCTCAGCCTGCTGTTCGCGCGGCAGTTGGACGTGATGCTGGACCGCATGGCCGCCAGGACCACTTTGACGGCGAATGGCCGGGTCTATGCCGAACTGCTGCGCCTTGCAGGCGCCTCCAACCGCATCGAGCCGCCGCCCGTGCTGTCCGCGCTGGCGCTGTCGGTGCATACCACGCGGGAGACGACATCCCGGGCCATTGCGCATCTGCTGCGGCGGGGCATCGTCAGCCGGACAGACGAGGCGCTGGAGATACTGGCGCCGCGCCTGCTCGCCGAATTGATAGCCTGAAGCCTGCCCGGACCACGCCATGCGGAGATCGGGCCTGCAAGCGCCGATTCTCCTCCCGGTTGCGGAAGCCGGATCCTCGCACATTTTGAGCAACGTCCGATGAATCGGAGCCGCTCAACATCCGTTCGCCCTCAGCTTGTCGAAGGACTCAGCGCGGACCAGAAAGAGGCGATTCCCCCAGGCTCAGGGAAACAGGCCATAAAGCGCCAGGTCGCCCGACGCCGTCCTGATGTCGCCCATCGGCTGCACATTCGCCTCCGGCGCATGCAGGGCAAGGGCAAGGGCGGCCGACTCGCTCAACGCCACCGCCCCCTCCAGGTCCGCGGCGGCGATCATGAGCGCACGATCCCAGCGTCCGTCCTGCGTGTCGGCCAGGGCGCGGTAATCCAGCGCCAGCCGGGCCTCGGGATGGTCGCCGCGCAAAGCAGCGGCCCTGTGGGCCGCGTCGGCAAGGGAAGACTGGCCATAGGCATGCTGCCCCTCCTGCCCGATCAAGAGCGTCGCATCCCCGCCGAAGTGGAAGGGCAGGGATTCCGGAACGGCGATCAGCGCCACGACTTCCGCCTCCGGCGACAGGGCGACCTGAGCGGCGTTGCTCCGTTCCAGCGCCAGCCGATCCAGCCGAAGCCCCAGCGCTTCCCAGCCTGCCATGTCGCCTCCCCCCTCCTCGCCCCGCCCGACGATCTGCAAGGCGCGGGCGGAGGATTGCAGGCGCTTGGCCTCGCACAGGGCCAGCCCCATGGCGGCCTGCCTCGACACCTCGACGGATGCATTGCTGAGCGGTTGCCAGTCGTCCATTTCCCTGACCGACACCGCCCTTCCCATCAACGCATCGAACCGATCGGCCCATGCCGGACCGAAGGGATCGACCGACGCCGCCCGGAACAGTTCGGCCGGACAGGGCAGAACGACATGCAGCTGGCGGCCCGCCTCAATGGCCGCCTCCGCCACCAATATGTCCGCCCCGGCGGCCAGCGCCCCGATCACCATGGAAGGGGCCAATGCATCCACCGCCCCGGCAATCGTGCGGGCCGCCTGGGCGTCATCGGCTGCAAGGCCCAATATTCCCTCGAAATAGAGCGGCGAAGCCGGACGGTGGCGGTCCAGCCAGTCCGCCGGCCGCCCCGCCTCCGCCAGGATCATCGCGAACTGTCGCAGCGTGGAGGCATGATCCTCCCACGCTTCGGGCTGATGCCCGATGGCCTGCCGCAGCATCCGTTCGGCATCCTGGGTCCGGCCCAGCAGCAGCAGCGCTTCGGCCCGCGTCGCATCGATCCAATAGGGCGTCTCGGCGGCGCGCAGCGGATCGTCGAGCAGCGTCATCACGGCATTGGCCAGCGTCACCGCCGCCTCGTGCCGCCCTGCCACATAGGCCAGCGTCGCCGCGTTGATCAACGGATAGGTCGCATGCGAAAGGGCGGAAGCACGCTCATAGGCGGTGATGGCCCGGTTCAGCAATTCTTCCCGCGCCGCGCCGCTCTCCCCCGCCGCGCGGTCCTTCAGCAGGCGTCCGTAAACCGTCAGCACATCCGGGTCGTCCGATTGCGGCGACAGGCCGGCGGCATGGAATGTGGTCCAGGCCTGTTCCAGCGCGCCCGCCCGGGCCAATCGCGTGATGCTGTTAAGCTGCGGCCTGATCATTTCCCGCCTTGTCCCACAAGCGCCCGTCCGCCGCCACCGGATTCGCGCGATCCTATTTCCGCGGTCCCTTGCTGACGCCG
Organism: Sphingobium sp. SA916; assembly: GCF_002894065.1. NCBI lineage: Bacteria > Pseudomonadati > Pseudomonadota > Alphaproteobacteria > Sphingomonadales > Sphingobiaceae > Sphingobium > Sphingobium sp. SA916. The sequence continues at coordinate 59,692 of NZ_LXYF01000029.1, read as the reverse complement.
TCGGGATCGATCGCCAGGACAACCCCCGAATCGCCGCCATGTTCATAACGGCCGCGAATATAGAGATTGAAGATGAAGCCCTGCTCCTCCCCTTCCTTCAACGGTTCGCCGGTATAGCCGTTGCACATGTAGTTGCGGCAGCGCAGCGCCGGATAGCCGCCGATGTCGGTCATCTCCAGGTCGTAGAAGCTGCGGTTGGGCGCCACCGGCGCGGGCGGCGGGGGCAGCGAACTGTTTTCCTTCTTCTCCACGAACCAGATCGGATCGGTGTCCTTTCCGTCATGGAAGCTGTAGCCGGGCGCATCCAATATGATGGTGAAGAAGCACATATATTCGACGAAGGCGATGTTCTCGAACCCATAGCCCCTGAATTCGGGATATTGCGCGGGGTCGCGGGACTGCGCCATCTTCAGCAGGCGCGCCTCCGTGGCCTGCAGTCCGCGTTCGCAGATCGGCGCGAACCAGCGGCTGACATTCCACGCGCCTTCCCGCACGCGAATGGAGAGCAGGGTGACATGATCGATCTTGTCGCCGGGGCCGATGGTCCTGACACTGTTCCCGTAAGGCAGCATTCACTCCCCCTTTGCCGAAGCCCTGTCATTCGACTGTGCTATAGCATCCAGACGCCGGATCGACGTAGCCCGAAATGCCGGGTCCGCCGCGGCCGTCGGACTTGCATCATGCATGATCCGACGGGCCTGGTCGACCAGTCGGTGGACCTCCGCGCCCTGGTGGCGCGCCCTCGCCACCTCGGCTGCATCCATCAGCAGCCGCAAATGCTGCTCGAACCAGTTCTGGTTCTCCGGATCGCGCTGGCGCAGCGCCGAAGACTGGCTCCGCGCATCGCGCAGCAGCCTGACCGCCTTGGCCGTCTCACCGGTCTCGAACGCGATCCGCGCAAGCGAACGGGTCGCCACCAGAGTGTCATAGGCGATGTCGCCATTTTGCGGATCTTCCCGCCGCAAGGGTTCGAGCAGCCTCAGTTGCTCCAGCCGATGCTGCTCCGACGCCCGGAAGTCGCGGCGGTCGAAATGCACGTCGGCCAGCCGCGCATGGCGTTCGGCCACTTCCATGCGAATGTTGAGCGATCCGGGATCGGCCTGCTGCGCCCGCTGGAACCAGTAGAGCGACTTCGCATAATTCCGGATCGCATCGTCATGGTCGTTCTTCGATTCCCATTGGACCGAAGCGATGTTGCTGAGCGCATAGCCCATTTCCGTGAAGCTGCGCGCCGCCTGGGGCTGATACCGGAAAAGCTCGCGGGCCCAATGCAGATAGGCCCGATAATGCCTGAGCGCGGCGTCGGCCTGCCCGGATAGCTGATCGACCTGCCCGATCCAGAATTCGCTCTGCGCGTGCACGAAGATCCATTCGGGCCGCTGGGGATCGTCGTCCAGCAGAGCGGTGGTGGTGCGATGCGCTTCCTCGAACTTGCGCCGTGCCGCCGGCAGGCTGCCGCGCGCGATGTCGTCCTCCCCCATCGCCTGAAGGATGCGCGCCCGCCTTTCCAGGCTGTCGTCCGGCAAATCGTCGAGGTCGCCCTGGTCGCGATAATAGTTCATCGCCCGGTCGTTGACGACGGTCAGGGCATCCAGGCGACCGACGCTGCGCAGACGTTCCCGCAAATCGGTCAGCATGAATTCGATGATCCCTTCTGCTTCGGCGCGTTGCCGCTCCGCTTCCCGCTGCGCTTGCAAGGCCGCAATCGACAGCGCGAGAAAAGCTAGCATGACCAGCAGCAGGGCCAGCGTGACAGCCGTCACGCGCCGGACGCGCCGCTGCGCATCGCGCTGCACCAGCCGGTCCAGGCCGATCCCGGCCAGCCCGGCAATGATCTTCAGGGTGCCCAGCCGAACGCCGTCGCCCTCCCGCCGAAGGTCGGCGGCAAGCGGTTCGCCACCGTCCCGCAACACAGGCGGAAAGGCCTCTTCCGGTTCGCCTTCGATGATCGCCGCCAGGATCGGCCGGTCGGGGTGGAGGACGCGGAACAGGCGGATTTCCTTGTCCACCCAGGGCGAAGCCGCCGCATGGGGCGAACACAGGACCACCAAAGCCGCCGATCGGGAAAGCGCCTGCTTCACCGCCTCCGACAGGTCGGCCGCGGCAGGCAGTTCGTCACGGTCGCGGAAGATCGGGCCAAGCCGCCGCCCGCCGTCGGATCGCATGGCGCCCTTGGGCAGCCGATAGGATTCCAGCCGCCGTTGCAGCCCGCGCGCGGCCCGAACGTCCCTGTGATTATAGCTCAGGAAAGCGGTGTAGGCCGCCTTCGCACTGTCTGCCCGCATCTCCACAAATCGCGCCGTCGCCCCTTCCTACGCCGGAGGTGGACTGCTTATCGCGATGTTCCACCGAAAAATCGACCGCTTTGCCGAATCGCCCGCTGCCGCAACGGCCGAATGGAGCCGCATCCCGGGCGCGACTCGCCGCGGGGGCCATGCGCGGACGCCGGAGCATATCCGATAAACCGTTCATAATGGACGATGATCATCTTGCCATCGGCACGGGAAAGGGAAACAAGGATATGGACCGGCCAGAAGCAAAGCCTCGGGTCGCAGCCGGTTCATTGCGATGACATCGTCTGGCGCCGTTGCGATTCCGGCCTTGCGCCGCCTGCCCCCATCATGAAGACCATCAACGGAAAAGCAGAAGGGCCGGCATCGCCGCCAGCCCTTCCCTTGCCGATGCCGCAGGCGATCAGCCTACGAAGGCGCGCTCGATCACATAGGCGCCGGGCGCGGCGTTGGAGCCCTCGGCAAAGCCCTGTTCCTCGAAATAGGCGCCGAACTGCTTGATCATCTCCATGCTGCCGCACATCATGATCCGGTCGGTCTCGGGATTGAACTTCGGCTCGCCTGCAATCCCTTCGAACAGCGCGCCCGTTTCCACCAGCTTGTCGATGCGGACGTTGTTGCGGAAGGGTTCGCGCGTCACGGTCGGCACATAATGGAACTGGCTGGCCGCCTGCTCGGCCACCAGCGGATCTTCCGCCAGCTTGCCCGACAGCTCGTCATGGAAGGCAAGGTCGCTCACCCGGCGGACCGAATGGACCACCACGACCTGCTCGTAAAATTCATAGACGTCCGGATCGCGCGCCAGGCTGAGGAAGGGCGCCAGCCCCGTGCCGGTCGACAGCATGAACAGCCGCTTGCCCGGCAGCAGCGCGTCCGTGACGAGCGTGCCGGTCGGCTTGCGCCCCAGATAGATCTGGTCGCCGGGCTGGATCAGTTGCAGTTTGGACGTCAGCGGCCCGTCCTGCACCTTGATCGACAGAAACTCCAGTTCCTCGTCCCAGGCGGGGCTGGCGACCGAATAGGCGCGCAGCAGCGGCTTGCCATTGTCGCCCTGCAAACCGATCATCACGAACTCGCCCGACCGGAAGCGGAAGCTGGCCGGCCGCGTGATGCGGAAACTGAACAGATGTTCGTTCCAATGCCGCACCGACAGCACGGTTTCCACTGAAAGCGCGCCGGTCGGTTCCAGCACCGGCTTTTCGATCGTCACGTCGTTCAAAACCTTTTCCCCTGCCAAATCCAGGGCGACTGTCGCGGGTAAGAGCGTCAGTTGCGTGGGCTTCGCAATAAGCTATGCAGCGCGAATGCCCCTTGGGACGTTCCAAGGCAAGGCGAAAAAAACTTGTCCGTGCGAAAGCTGGCGATCATCCGCGCGGATCAGGACCGCGGGCAAAGCGGCGGCACCGCGCGACGCGCCGGAACGCAGCAGGGAAGATTGCGCGTCTCCGGCGCATTCAGCGCACGGTAGCTGGGCACGCAGGCCCCGTCCTGCATCCATTCACCGGACAGAAATTGGCTCTGCGCCTGCGCGTTGCTGCTCAATATCGCTGCAATGGCGGCGCTGCCGCGCAGCATATCCCCCATCATCATGATTTTCCCCTGCTCCCGGAGCGCCGACACGCCCGTCCCGCAGCAAGCTCATAATCGCTTATCTATCCAAAAGCATACCCAATCCGGGGTATGTCCGGCCATTTCCGCAAAATCCGTCATCCCAGCGCGCGCCGGGACGGCGGATCAGCCGAAAAGACCTTTGGCCAGCCCGCCCAGTTCGTTGAGCGGATTGCCGTCGCCATCCCGGTCGAACAGGCCGCCGATCTTCGCCAATATGGCTTCCGGGCCGCCGAAATGGGCGAACAGCTCCTGCAACTTGTCCGCCGACACGCCATGTTCGGCGGCCGTGGTCGCCAGCGCGGCGACATCGGTCTCGCCCGAAGCGATCTTGCCGCCGATTTCGCTCATCAAGGCCTGCATCTGGTCGGGCTGAAGGCCGATCTTCGCGGCAACCGCCTCCAGGCCACCCATATTGCCCAGCAAATCGTCGAACAGTGCCATAGCTCATATCCCGCTGAAGTTTGATGCAGGATAGCATTCCGTCCCGCCGACGGGAAGCGAAAGAGGCCGGAAGATCGCTCCCCGGCCCCTGTCGTTACGAAATGCGGGCCTGTCAGGCCGCCGTCAGCGCCGCGTCGCGCACCGACGCATCGACATGATCCTCGAACTGGGCGAAATTGTCGACGAACTGCTTGACCAGCTTGCCGGCGGTTTCGTCATAGGCCGCCTTGTCGGGCCAGGTCGCGCGCGGATCGAGTATGGTCGAATCCACGCCCGGAACCGCAACCGGCACCTGGAAGCCGAAATTGGGATCGGTGCGGAATTCGGCGTTGTTGAGGCTGCCGTCGAGCGCCGCGTTCAGCAGGGCCCGCGTCACCTTGATCGGCATGCGCTTGCCGACGCCATATTTGCCCCCGGTCCAGCCGGTGTTGACCAGCCAACAGGTCACGCCGCCCTTGTTGATCCGTTCCTTCAGCAGGTTGCCGTAAACGGAAGGGTGACGCGGCATGAACGGCGCGCCGAAGCAGGTGGAGAAGGTCGCGGACGGCTCCGTCACGCCGATCTCTGTCCCGGCGACGCGCGCGGTATAGCCCGAAAGGAAATGATACATGGCCTGGTCCGGCGTCAGCCGCGCGATCGGCGGCAAAACCCCGTAAGCATCGGCGGTCAGGAAGATGATGTTCTTCGGCACCGGCCCCAGATTCTTCTCCGACGCATTCGGGATGAAGTCGATCGGGTAGGAACCCCGGCTATTCTCGGCCAGGCTGTTGTCGTCCAGGTCGATCTCGCGGGTTTCCTCGTCGATCACGACATTTTCCAGCACCGTGCCGAACCGCTTGGTGGTGGCGAAGATCTCCGGCTCGGCCTCGGCCGACAGGTTGATCATCTTGGCGTAGCAGCCGCCCTCGAAATTGAAGACGGCGGTGTCCGACCAGCCATGCTCGTCATCCCCGATCAGCGTGCGGCTGGCATCGGCCGACAGGGTGGTCTTGCCCGTGCCCGACAGGCCGAAGAAGACCGCCGTGTCGCCGTTCGGACCGATATTGGCCGAACAGTGCATCGGCATCACGCCCCGCGTCGGCAGCAGATAGTTGAGGATGCCGAAGACCGACTTCTTCATCTCTCCGGCATAGCGGGTGCCGCCGATCAGGATCAGCTTCTCGGTGAAGTTGACCGCGATCACCGTCTCGCTGCGGGTGCCGTGACGGGCCGGGTCGGCCTGGAAGGTGGGCAGGTCGATGATCGTATATTCAGGCGCGAAATCCGCCAGCTCCTCCGCGCCCGGACGGACCAGCAGCGTGCGGATGAAGAGGTTATGCCAGGCGAATTCGTTGATGATCCGCACGTTGACGCGATGCTCAGGCTGCGATCCGCCGAACAGATCGGCAATGTACAGCTTGTCCTTCTGCCCCAGGGCGGCGAAGAAATCGGCCTTCAGCGCGGCGAAATGGTCCGGCGTCATGGGCACGTTGGTCTTGCCCCACCAGACGGTGGATTCGGTTTCCGCGTCCCTGACGATGAACTTGTCGCTTGCCGACCGCCCGGTATGCTTGCCGGTCTTGACCACCAGCGGGCCGTCCTTGGCCAATATGCCCTCGCCATTGGCAAGCGCGGCTTCGACCAGCGGCGCGGTGCCCAGATTCCAATATTGATCGGCGCTGGTGGAAATGCCCTGCCGATCGAGGGTGAAAGAGGATTTGGCCTGCACGCCTTTACTCCTGAATATCATTATGTCCGGCCGCCATCTTATCATGTTCACGGCCGGTCCGCCTCTCGACGCCGCGATCTTCGCCGCTTGGCGCCATCTGCTGCAGACCTAGCGGGCATAAGCCTTTGCAGAAGATGCGTCAAACCCCGGGAAACCCCGCATCCCCGGCATTTATCCCGAATTCCCATGGCTACACCGCATAACCCGCCCGCCCGGCCTTCCTTGCAGGGGAAGCCGCCTTCGTCTAACGCAGGGGCATTCCCATTGCCGACGATTTTCGGGGCGCAGCATGACCGCAACCATCGCTCTGGTGGACGATGACAAGAATATCCTGACCTCCGTCTCCATCGCGTTGCAGACGGAAGGGTTCCTGACGCGCCTCTATTCGGACCCGGAGGCGGCGCTGAAGGCGCTGATAGAAAATCCCGCCGACCTGGCCGTGTTCGACATCAAGATGCCGCGCATGGACGGGTTGGAACTGCTGCGGCGGCTGCGGGAAAAGAGCCATATGCCGGTCATCTTCCTGACGTCCAAGGCCGACGAACTGGACGAGGCGCTGGGCCTCGCCATGGGCGCGGACGATTATATCAGCAAGCCTTTCTCCCAGCGGCTGCTGATCGCGCGCATCCGCGCGATCCTGCGCCGGGCGGAGGCGAGCAAGGTGGATGCCGCGCCCGACGAGCCGGTGGCCGAACCGATCGTGCGCGGCCGGCTGGAAATGGACCCTGCCCGCCACCGGGTCAAATGGATGGGCCGGGACGTGACGCTGACCGTGACCGAATTCCTGATCCTGGAAACGCTCGCCGCGCGCCCCGGCGTGGTCAAGAACCGCAACCAGCTGATGGATGCCGCCTATCAGGACGACGTCTATGTCGACGACCGCACCATCGACAGCCACATCAAGCGCCTTCGCCGCAAGTTCCGCGAAGTCGACCCCGAATTCAACGCAATCGACACCCTCTATGGCGCCGGCTATCGTTTCTCCGAAGAAGCATGACGCGGGCGCAAGGTGGAGCTGGTCCGGCCGGATCAGCCTGACCCCGCGCATCCTGGCGGTCAATGTGTTCGCGCTGGCGCTGCTGGCGGGCGGCTTCTTCTATCTGGACAGCTACCGCACGCGCATCGTCGACGACCGGCTGGAGCAGTCGGCGCGCGAATTGAAGCTGCTGGCCATTGGCCTTGAAAATGCGCCGGCGGACCGGCAGGACGCGCTGATCGCCGCCTATGCGCGGCAGACCGGCGACCGCGTGCGCCGCTATGACGCGGAGGGACGGCTGATCGCCGACAGCTTCGCCATGAACGCGCCGCGCTATCGCCTGCGCCTGCCCGCCGAGGAGGAATGGCAGCGCCATGTCGCCCGCTTCCTCGACAAGGTGATAGACCGCATCGTGTCCGCCGACCGCCCACCCAATTTCGAGGAGCCGGCGGTCGACCGGGCACAGGCATGGCCCGAAATGGTGGTGGCGCGCAAAAGCGGCCGCACCCAGGCGGTGAACCGCTATGCCCCCGACCGCACCTTCATGATCTCCGCGGCGGTCAATGTGAAGGACGGCACCGGCCTGCTGGCGACGGAAAATGCCCGCGACATCACGCGCACCGTCCGCGCGGAGCGTTTCCGCCTGGGCATGGTGCTGGCGGCGGCGGTGCTGGCTTCCGTCCTGCTCTCCCTGTTCCTGGCCCGGACCATCGTGCAGCCGCTGCAACGCCTCGCCCGCGCGGCGGTGCGCGTGCGGCTGGGGCGGGCGCGCGAAGTCACCGTGCCGCGCCTGCCCGACCGGCGGGACGAGATCGGCATGCTGGCCCGCGCCCTGTCCGACATGAGCCATGCGCTGCGCCAGCGGATCGACGCGACCGACGCCTTCGCCGCCGATGTCAGCCATGAGCTGAAGAACCCCATCGCCTCCCTGCGCTCCGCCCTCGACGCGCTGGACCGGGTGGACAAGCCGGAACTGCGCGCCCAGCTGATGGCGATCGCGCAGGACGATGTGCGCCGGCTCGACCGGCTGGTGACGGACATTGCCGAAGCTTCGCGCATCGACGCGCAGCTTTCCCGCACCCGGTTCGAGCCGATCGACCTCGGCCTGTTGATCGAGAAGATGGTGGTCGCCCGCGAAGCCCGCGGCGTGCCCCGCGGCGTGCGCCTCGCCTTCGCCCGGCCACGCAGGAATGTCGCGGTTGCGCTGGGAGAGGAGCAGCGGATCATCCGCGTGCTCGACAACCTCATCGACAATGCGATCTCCTTCTCCCCCGATGACGGGCTGGTCCAGATCGTCGCGACCGTGGCGGACAATGAAGTGCTGGTCAGCGTGGAGGATGAGGGTCCGGGCGTCCCGCAATCGGAACGCGAGCATGTCTTCCGCCGGTTCCACAGCGTCCGCCCGGAAAATGAGGCGTTCGGCAAGCATTCGGGCCTTGGCCTCGCCATCGCCCGCTCCATCGTGGAGGGGCATCAGGGCAAGATCAGCATCGCGGACCGCCAGGACGCGCAAAGCGGCGCCTGCTTCATCGTGCGCCTGCCCATGGCGGTCGAACGCGATCCGGGCATCGTTTCGGAATAAGCCGGAACGGGGGAGGCGCAGATACTCTCCCTCCCATGGGCGGGAGGAGGCCGGGATTTTCGACTGCCGCCCTCCAGGCCCGCTGCGCCGCGCCGACCGTCTGCGGGGAATGGCCTGAATTTGCCCCTCCCCCACACCCCCACTGCACCATAATGAGAAACGCCCCGGTTAATTCGATTTCCACCAGCGCCAACAGGAGCTAATATGACGTCAAAGCGATAAGGCGATATGGCGTCGACACATTCTTCCGAAACCCTGCATGCGACCAGCGTGGCGATCGACGGCCGGGCCGTGCTGCTCTGCGGCCCCAGCGGCATGGGCAAGTCCGACCTGGCGCTGCGCCTGATCGATCGCGGCGCCGTGCTGGTGAGCGACGACTATACCCGCCTGCTGGAGATCGAAGGGCGCCTGTTCGCCCGCGCGCCCGACCGGATCGTCGGCATGATGGAGGTGCGCGGCCTGGGGCTGGTCGACATGCCCCATGCGGACAACGCTCCGGTCGCGCTGGCCGTCGACCTCAGCGACGATGTGGAGCGCATGCCGCCGGAAACCGCGCAACGGTCCATCGCCGGGGTCGCAATCCCCGTGGTCCGGCTCGCCCCGTTCGAAGCATCCGCCCCGATCAAGGTGGAACTCGCCGTCCGGACCCTGGGCCTCGGGAGCATGGACCCGTTGTGAGCCTGGAAACGCCGAAGACCATCCTGCTCGTGTCCGGCCTGTCAGGCGCGGGCAAGACGACCGCGCTCAAGACGCTGGAGGATATGGGCTGGGAAGTGGTCGACAACCTGCCGCTGGTGCTGCTCGACCGCCTGCTCGACACCCCCCTGCCGGAGGGGCATGAGGAAGGGACGGACCGTCCTCTGGCGCTGGGCATCGACGCGCGCACCCGCGGCTTCGACGCCGCCGCCATCGTCCAGCGGATCAAGGCCCTGCGCGCTCGCCACGGCCATGATGTGGAAACGCTGTTCCTCGACTGCTCCGGCGAGGAGCTGGAGCGTCGTTTCGCGGAAACCCGCCGCCGCCATCCGCTGGCCACCGACCGCCCGGCCCGCCATGGCATCGCCCGCGAGCGGGAACTGACCGAACCGCTGCGCCGCTGGGCCAATCAGGTGATCGACACCAGCAGCCTCACCAGCAACGGCCTGCAACAGGAAATCCGCAACCGCTTCTCGCGCGAGGGGCTGTCGGACCCGGTGCTGACCATCATGTCCTTCGGCTATTCGCGCGGCGTGCCGCTCAACGCCGATCTGGTGTTCGACATGCGCTTCCTGCGCAATCCCCATTGGGAGGAGGCGCTGCGGCCGAAGACGGGGCTCGACCCCGCTGTCGCCGCCTATATCATGGAAGATCCCGCCTATGAGGAGGCGGTCGGGCGCATCGAACACTTGCTGGCCCTGCTGCTGCCCCGCTATGCGGAGGGCGGAAAAAGCTACATTACCGTGGCCTTTGGCTGTACGGGCGGCCGCCATCGGTCGGTCCATGTGGCCGAGCGCGTCGCCAGATACTTGCAAGATGCGGGCTTTTCGCCCACGGTCTCGCACCGCAATATGGAATCAGCGCCCCAGGACGCCCTGGAGAAGCGCAGACCGGGAGGCCCGAAAGCGTAATCCATGAAGAACAGGTGGGCCACGTAAGCAAGATGATTGGACTGGTACTCGTCACCCATGGGGCGCTGGCGACGGAATTCGTCGTCGCGATGGAGCATGTGGTCGGTCCGCAGCAGCAGATCGAGACCATCTGCATCGGGCCTGAGGACGATATGGAGATGCGCCGCGCCGACATCGCCAATGCGGTGGCGCGCGTCAACGACGGGTCGGGGGTGATCCTGCTGACCGACCTGTTCGGCGGCACCCCCTCCAACCTCGCCATCTCCCTGCTGAAGGCGGGCGAGATAGAGGTGATCGCGGGCATCAACCTGCCCATGCTGATCCGCCTGGAAAGCGCGCGCAAGGTCATGGACGTGCGCCAGGCCGTCGCCGCCGCGCGGGAAGCGGGTCAGAAATATATCAGCGTTGCATCGGAACTGTTGGGCAGCACCACATGAGCGAAATCAGCCAGGAAGTCAGGATCAGCAACCGCCGGGGCCTCCACGCCCGCGCCAGCGCGAAATTCGTGACCCTGGCCAGCGGCCTTCCCGCGCAGATCACCGTGCGCAAGGACGGCAGCGAAGTCACCGGAACCTCCATCATGGGCCTGATGATGCTGGGCGCGGCGATGGGGGACAGCATCGTCATCAGCGCCACCGGTCCCGAGGCAGCCGATTCGCTGGGCAAGCTGGTGACGCTGGTCGAGGATAAATTTGGCGAGGAATAAGGCCGGTCGAGCCTGCTAAGCCTTTGTCAAACATCGGCAAGCGACTATCACAGGATAATATCGAACGGGAATCGCGGGGCGCGGGAAGGGCGCGCCGCCGGTTGAGGATAGTTGGCAATGCTCGATCCAAAGCTGATGGACGAACCGGCGCGTCTCGCCGCGCTGAACCGGTACGAAGTTCTGGATACGCCAAGGGAATCCTCCTTCGACCGCATCACCGATCTGGTCCGCAGCATCCTGGGCGTGCCGATTTCGGCCGTCTCGCTGGTCGATACCGATCGGCAGTGGTTCAAGTCGCTGGCCGGCCTCGACGAAAGCGAAACTGCCCGCGACATCGCCTTTTGCGACCACACCATCCGCCAGCGGGCGCCGATGGTCATCACCGACGCCAAGGAGGATGCCCGCTTCCGCGACAATCCGCTGGTGACGGGCGATCCCAACATCCGCAGCTATGCCGGCATCCCGCTGGAAACGCCGGACGGCTATAATATCGGTTCGCTCTGCGCGATCGACACCGTGCCGCGCGAATTCGACCCGGCGCAGATCGCCATCCTCAAGAATCTCGCCGCGCTGGTGGTCGAGCAGCTCGAACTGCGCCGCATCGCGGAGCGCGATCATCTGACCGGCGCGCTCAGCCGCCGGGCCTTTCTCACCGAAATGAACCGCGCCATCGCCCTGTTCGAACGGCATGAGCGGCCCGCCAGCCTGCTGCTGTTCGACATCGACCATTTCAAGCATATCAACGACACCTACGGCCATCCCGCTGGCGACCAGGTGATCCGCGGCATCGCCCGGCTCTGCGCCGGCCTGCAACGCCCCAGCGATTCGCTCGGGCGGCTGGGCGGCGAGGAATTCGGCATATTGCTGCCCGAAACGGCGGAGGACGATGCCGCAAGGGCGGCGCAGCGCTTCTGCGACGCGATCGCCGCTGCGGAAATGCCCGGCACGCCGCCGCTGCGCGCCACCGTCAGCTTCGGCGTGGCGGAACTGCGCGGCGACTGGCCGACAGGCGAAAGCTGGCTGGCGGTCGCGGACATGGCACTTTATGAAGCCAAGCGCTCCGGCCGCAACCGCGTCGCCGTCGCCCGGCACGGCGCCTCCCAGGCGACCTGAGATAGGGGATCCGGTTTAAAGCCCGCTGGCAGCAAAGCCAAACCCCCACCCTGCCAAGCCCCCTACCCTTTTCCCCTCTCCCCCTATAGAGAGGCCGTTTCGGCGGACCTGCAAAAAGGGCAAGAGACAGCATCGTGGCGCGAGAAATCACCGGATTTTCCAACCCGCTGGTGAAGCGCGTCCGTTCCCTGCGGGAGAAGAAGTTCCGCAAGGCGGAGGGCCTCTTCCTGGCCGAAGGGCTGCGCATCCTGACCGAAGCGCGCGAGGAAGGCGTGCTGCCCGAAATGCTGTTCCACGCCGGTTCCACCCACCCCCTCGCCGCCGACCTGATCGCGGCGATGGAGGCGGCGGGCGGCGACGTGATAGAGACGACGCCCGACATCCTCTCCAAGATCAGCGGCAAGGATAATCCGCAGGCGGTGGTCGGCGTCTATCGCGACCGCTTGACCCCGCTGGCGAAGCTCGACCGGAGCAGGGCCGACATCTGGATCGTCGCCCAGTCGCTGCGCGATCCCGGCAATCTGGGCACGATCCTGCGCACCGGCGATGCGGTCGGCGCGGGCGGTCTGATCCTGATCGACGATTGCGTCGACCCCTTCTCCGTCGAATCCGTGCGGGCCAGCATGGGCGCCCTCTTCACCCAGAGCATCACGCAGGCGCGTTGGGGCGAGTTCATGCACTGGCTGCGCCAGGGGCCGGGCGAGCTGATCGGCACCAGCCTGAAGGCCACGCACGACTATCAGGAACCGCGCTACCAGAGCCCCAGCTTCCTGCTGGTCGGCAATGAGGCGCAGGGCCTGCCCGAAAGCTATGAAGCCGAATGCGACCTGCTGGTGAAGATGCCGATGCTGGGCAAGGCCGACAGCCTGAACGCGGCGGTCGCCTGCGCGGTGATGGCCTATGAATTGCTGAACCAGAAGCGGGCGGGGAAATGACGACGATGGGGGGCGTGCAAGCGGTGGAAGCAGGGGCCAGGGAAATGGGCGGCATGGGCGCGATGCTGCGCCACAAGCGGGTGCTGGCGGCCAGCCTGATCGGCACGGCCGTCGAATTCTACGACTTCTATATCTATGCGACCGCCGCCAGCCTGGTCTTCGGGCCGCTCTTCTTCCCCGCCTCCTCCCCCTCGGCACAATTGCTCGCCGCCTATGGCAGCCTCGCCCTCGCCTTCTTCGCCCGGCCCCTGGGCGCGGCGGTGTTCGGCCATTATGGCGACCGCATCGGGCGGAAGGCGACGCTGGTGACGTCGCTGATGCTGATGGGCGGATCGACGCTGGCGATCGGATTCCTGCCGACCTATCAGAGCATCGGCTGGTGGGCGCCGCTGATCCTGTGCCTCCTGCGCTTCGGACAGGGTTTCGGCCTTGGCGGCGAATGGGGCGGCGCGGCCTTGCTGGCGGTGGAGAATGCGCCTCCGGACTGGCGGGCGCGCTTCGGCATGTTCCCGCAATTGGGCGCGCCGGTGGGCTTCCTCGCCGCCAACGGGCTGTTCCTGTTGCTCGGCATGTTCCTCACTGACAAGGATTTCTTCGCCTGGGGCTGGCGCCTGCCCTTCCTGGGCAGCGCGGTGCTGGTGATCCTGGGCCTGTGGATTCGTCTGAAGCTCACCGAAACGCCGGAATTCGCGGCGGCCAAGGCAGAGGCTCCTCCGCCCGCCGTGCCGCTCGCCACCCTGTTCAAGAGCCATTTGGGCGCGGCCATCGCGGGCACCTTCGCCTGCGCCGCCTGTTTCGCCGTCTATTATATCGCGACCGCCTTCGCCCTCGGCTATGGCACCACCACGCTCAGGATCGACCGCGAAACCTTCCTCGCCATCCAATTGGGCGCGATCCTGTTCATGGCGTTCAGCATCATCGTCGCCGGCTGGTGGTCGGACAGGAGCAGCCCGACCCGCGTGCTGGTCGCGGGCTGCATCGGCACGGTGGCGATGGGCGTGATCTTCGGTCCCGCCATGGGCACCGGGCAATTGCTGCCGATCTTCCTGATCCTCAGCCTCGCCCTGTTCCTGATGGGCTTCGTCTATGGGCCGCTCGGCGCCTATCTGCCGCATCTCTTCCCGGTGCAGCTTCGCTATACCGGCGCGTCCTTCGCCTTCAACCTGGGCGGGATCATCGGCGGCGCGCTGGCGCCCATCGTCGCGACCTGGCTGATCCAGGTCCAGGGCGTCGAGCTGGTCGGCCTCTATATGTCGGCGGCGGCGGCGCTCAGCCTGATCGGCCTCTGGTTCACGAGCCGGGACTCTGGCCGGCAATAGGCTTGCGCATCAGGATCAGCGGCACGCCGCTATCCTCGAACGCCCGCACGTCGGCGAAACCGAAGCTGCGGTAAAGCGGCACGCCCGCCATGGTGGCGGACAGCTCCAGCGCCGCGAAGCCCTCGGCCCGCGCCGCCGCCTCGCAGAGGGAGAGGATCAGCGTGCCCACGCCCTTCCGCACATGATCGGGATGGGTGTACATGGCCCGCACCCTGGCGGCCTCCGCCGCCGGATCGAGCAGCCGGTCGTCCCGCCCCGCGCTATGGTCGCCGCCATAGGCCGTGGCGCGCCGGCTCCAGCCGCCGCAACCGGCAATCTCCCCCCGATCCTCGATCACGAAATAGGTGCCGTCGCTGATCAACCGGCTGTCCAGCCCCATGAAGCCATGGCTGGCCTTCACCTGTTCGGGTGTCAGGAAACCGGATTGCAGGCGGTCGATGGCCAGGGTCATCAGTTCCAGCAGCGCCGGTTCGTCGGCCGGGGTGGCGATACGGTGGAAAAGCGGCATGGACTGGCACCGATAAAAGGCAGAAGGGCGGCGACGGCCCGTGCCGTTCGCCGCCCTTCCGGTTGCAAGACAGGCAGGCCGGATGGCCTGTCCGCCTGTTTTCAGAAGGTGACGTTCACCCGCGCATAATAATAGCCGCCATTGATGCCGAAGGGCGAGATGGTCGGATATTTGCTGGTCGAATAGCCGCGTTCGCCATTGGCGAGTTCCGCGTTGCGGATGAACTCCTTGGACCGCTGGGTCGGATATTTGTTGAACAGATTGTTCGCACCGATGGAAAGCTTGATCGGCTTGGCGATCTGGTAGCCAAGTTCGAGGTCGGTGATGAACGCCTCCTTGACCGGCACCTTGATGAGGTCGCCGGCATCCGGGCCGCTGCGCGCGGTTTCCAGCGTATAAACCTGCGAATAATAGCTTTCGCGCAGGTTGGCGGAGAATTTGCCCCAGGTCCAGAAGGCGTTGAACGTGCCCCGGAAGCGCGGCGTGCTGTGCTCCAGCTCCACTTCGCTCGACGCGTCGATAAGGCGCGTCAGCTCGGGATTGACGGTGCTGGAATAGAGCGCGGAAGGAAGCGGATTGATGCCCAGGACCTTGTTGGCGTTGTAATTGCCGGTGAAGGTCAGGTCGAGCTTGCCCATTTCGCCAAGGTCGGTGACATAGCTCGCCACCAGGTCGACACCCCGGGTCCGCATCTTCACGCCGTTGACGAAGCTTTGCACCGACACTCCGCCCTCGGTGTTGCGGTCGACGCCATTGTCCGCGAACAGCACATAGGCCGGGATCGCGTCCGCCGTCCTCCAGTCCGTCACCGTGCTGCTGCCGCCCAGCGCCGCGTTCACCGCGCTCAGCACCGCCAACTGGTTGTAGATGGCATATTGGTCCGCATCGAAGGGCAGGCAGGCCGCCGCATTGCCGCCCGCATAACCCGCCGGGCAGCGATTGCCGGTAAAGCCGGAGAAGGCCGTGGAGGTCATGATGCGGTTGCGGATCGTGATCTGATAGGCGTCCAGCGTGATGGTGAAGTTGCGCGCCGGGTTGATGACGGTACCCAGGCTGAAGTTGGTCGACTTTTCAGGCTTGAGGCCGCCAAAGCCCAGCGACGCCGCGGCGGACGATGCGGGTGGAAGCACGCCGCCGATGAAGCCCGGTCCGACGTTCAGGCCGGAATAGCCTCCTTCGGCCAGGGTCGGCGCGCGGAAACCGGTGCTGACCGTGCCGCGCAACGCAAAGGCGTCGGAGAAGTCATAGCGGCTGGTCAGCTTGAAGACGGTCGTGTCACCGAAATCGCTATAATGTTCGTGGCGGACCGCGCCGTCCACCAGCCAGTTTTCCAGCGGCTTGAGGCTGATGTCCAGATATTGCGAGAAATTGTCCCGCTTGTACTTGCCCGCGTCATTGGGGCTGTAGCCGAAGAAGGACTGCGCACCGCCGCCATAATAGGAGGCCGGATCGCCGGCCCGGATGCCGTAGGTCTCATGCCGGAATTCCAGGCCCGCCGCGATGTTGACCGGTTCCGAAAGCCCAATGTCCACGGCATGCGTCAGGTCGAGCGTGTTGCTCCACTGGGTGTTGAAGAAGTCGCCATTGTGGAAGGTTTCGGGCGTGAAGCCGGTATCGGCGTAGAGCTGGGCATTGGCCGAATGATAGACATAGACCTTGACCAGATCCTTGCCATAGGTGGACGCCAGGTCGAACGTCGTGTCCCCCAATGTGCCGCGGAAACCGCCGGTCACCGAATAATCGGTCTCGTCGATGCGCTCCTGCGGCTGGAAGCCCCCGGCATAATAGGGCACGCCGCCGGCGCTGACGACGGTCGTCGGCGGGCGCGTATTCTCATAGGCGGCGGCCTTCTTGTGGCCATAGCTGCCGAAGCTGTAGATTTCATAGTCGCCGAATTCATAGCCGGCATTGTAGTTCACGACCGTCTGGTCGATGTGCGGGTCGCCTATGATCCGGTTGGTATAGGGATAGCCGGGCAGGTTCCTGATTTCGGGATAGGTGTTGGACAGGTTGATCGATTGCGGGTTGATGTCGCCCCGGAAGCTGAAGCCCTTGTGCTTCTTCTGCGCCGATATGTTCAGATAGGCGCCGTCGAAGGGCGCCAGGCCGATATTGCCGCCGATCGCATAGGTCTTGCCGCCCTGGTCGTAATATTCGCCGCCGGTCGCATTGATGGAGCCGCCATGGTCGGCCTTCTTCTGGAGGAAGTTGATGACGCCCGCGATCGCGTCCGTGCCATATTGCGCCGCCGCGCCGTCCTGCAGCACTTCCACGCGCTCGATCGATTCGGGCAGGATGAAGCTGACGTCCGGAGCGGCGCTGCCGCCATAGGGTCCACCGGCGACCGAGACGTTGGCGGTGCCGTGACGCCGCTTGCCGTTGACCAGGACCAGCGTGTGGTTGGGGCTGAGGCCGCGCAGCTTCATCTGCAGGTTATGCGCCTGAAGGTCGCTGCCGAAGGATTGCGCCTGGACGGAGGGAAGCTGCTGCGCCAGGCTTTGCATCAGGTCCGGGGAGCCCGTGCGCTGCAACGTGTCCGCGCCCAGGAGCTGGATCGGCGCCGGGCTGTCGGCCACCTTCATCCCGGTCAGGCGGGTGCCGGTGACGATGATCGCCGCGCCATCCGTGGCGGAGGCCGCTTGCGGATCGGTCTGCGCGTAAACTGTTGCTGAAGAAGACAGCGCAATAATCATGGCTGCGCGAGAAACGAAACTCTTTTGGTTCATGAACCAGCCCCCTTGCTTCGTTATGAAGAGAGCCTCTCCCGACAGATATTTTCTTGTTCTTACCTGAACAGTTCGTTCAAATCCTTTGAGCTACGATGATCCTGCTCCAGAGCCGCAGGCTTGGATCTTCGAAATATTGAGCAATCTCTGGAAACGGAACGCTGACACAAAACCGCCATCAAAGAAAAACGAATTTCTGCTGCGGCGCAAAATCATGGCTGACGGGGAAAGGGAAAATCCCCGCAATTCCGGATCAAATCATTGATGCATAAAGAAAAAGGCGGCACCCGCATGGGATGCCGCCTGTCTCTTTTTTACAACTGTCAAGACAGTATGAAAGCGATCAATCCTCGCTGCGCACTTCACGGCGCTCGGCAATGCGAGCGCGCTTGCCGGTGCGGCCGCGCAGATAATAGAGCTTCGCGCGACGCACCACGCCCTTGCGGACGACAGTGATCGAATCGATGTTCGGCGAATAGAGCGGGAAGACGCGCTCCACGCCCTCACCGAAGCTGATCTTGCGCACGGTGAAGTTGCTGCCCATGCCCTTGTTCGAGCGGGCGATGCAGACGCCTTCGTAATTCTGGACGCGGCTGCGGTCGCCTTCGACGACCTTCACGCCGACGCGCAGCGTGTCGCCGGGGCGGAATTCCGGAATATCCTTGGCGAGGGCCGCGATGTTCTCGGCCTCGATCTGCTGGATCAGGTTCATGACTTCAAGTCCTACTTTTTGCGTTGCGCACCAGAGGGCGACCGGTCCCGAACGCCGATATGGCGTTCCCAAAGGTCCGGCCGCCTTAGCCGTGTGTCCTCTTCCGCCCTTTGTTTCCGCCAGGCGGCGATCTTCGCATGATCCCCCGATCGCAACACTTCGGGGATCATACGCCCTTCCCATATAACGGGCCGGGTATAGTGCGGATATTCGAGAAGGCCGCTTTCGAAGCTCTCTTCATCCCCACTGGAAGCGGCGCCCATTACCCCAGGAAGCAGGCGGATGCAAGCATCCAGCAGCATCAGGGCGCCCATTTCTCCGCCGGAAAGGATGATGTCGCCCATGCTGATCTGCTCGACGGGCCGGGCGTCGAAAATCCGCTCGTCAAAGCCCTCGAACCGGCCGCAGAGGATGGTGGCTCCGGGACCGGCGGCAAGCTGGCGGATGCGCCCCTGGGTGATCGGCGCGCCGCGCGGCGTCATGGCGATGACGGGCAGGTCCGGGCGCTTTTCCAGCGCATGATCGATGGCAAGGCCCAGGATGTCGGCCCGCAACACCATGCCCGCCCCGCCGCCCGCGGGCGTATCGTCCACGGTGCGATGCCTGTCGGTGGCAAAGTCGCGAATGTGGATGGGATCGCAGCCCCATTTCCCCTCCGCCAGCGCCCGCCCGGCCAGCGACACGCCCAGCGGCCCAGGAAACATCTCCGGGTAGAGCGTCAATATCTGCGCCTGAAAGCTCATGCCTTGCGCGCCTTGAACCAGGCGCCCGTCATGCCGCCCAGCAGCGACACCCCGCCGCCGAGCATCAGCGCAATGCCGATGGCGCACAGCAGGTCCGCGAAGGGCCGGTCCGGCTGCACCAGCGCGGGCAGCAGGAACAGCATCGGAATGGGAACGACCATCGCCACGCCCGCGGCGATCTTGAGCGCCCGCGACCAGGACATGGTGAAGAGACGCCAGCCAGCGGCGACCATCAGGAGCAGATAGAGAGCGGCAAGGATTTTCGGCATGGTTCGCGCCCTCTAATGCCTCCGATTGATCTACAAGCTGCTCCTGCGAAGGCGGGAGCCTGGTTCCACCGTCCGATCTGGGCTCCTGTCTTCGCGGGAGCACGGCGGTTCAATTGCCCTGGCGAACGAAGCTCAAGCCGCAAACGCGGCCTCTATGACCGCCCGCTCATCCGCAATGGTCACCGCATGCATCGGCGCCATGAAACGCTTGCCGTTGGGCCGCTCCACCTCGATGATGTCGCCGGCGCCGAAATTCTCGACCGCCACGACATGGCCCAGCCCTTCGCCATCGCTGGAGAAGCAGGGCAGGTCGATCAGGTCGGCATGATAATATTCGCCCTCCCCCAAGGGGGGCAAAGCCGAACGGGGAACGGTCAGTTCCGTGCCGCGCAGCGCCTCCGCCGCGGAGCGATCGCCGACTTCGGCAAAGCGGGCGACCGCGCCGTTCGGGCCGGGGCGCACCGACTTCAACGTCAGCCTGCGCCCCGCCGCATCGAAGCCGTCATAGGATTTCAGGGCCTCAGCCCCCTCCCCGAACAGCTTCAGACGGACCTCGCCCGTCACTCCATGCGCGCCGATGATGACGGCAAGCGTGACGGGCTTGTCGGTCAAAGGGCTCAGCCTTCAGCCGATTCTTCGGCCGGAGCGGCTTCTTCCGCCGGTGCTTCGGCGGCCGGAGCGGCAGCGGCCTCGGCGGCGGCCGCCTTGGCGGCTTCGGCAGCTTCAGCGGCTTCCGCAGCCTTGGCGGCGCGGTCTTCGGCGCGATCCTTGGCCTTCTGACCCGGCTCGGCCTTCTTCGGGTTGTTGCGGGCGGCGCGTTCCTTCACGCCGGCAGCATCCAGGAAGCGGGCCACGCGGTCGGTCGGCTGCGCGCCGGCGGCAACCCAGTGCTTCGCGCGCTCGACGTTCAGAACGACGCGCTTCTCGTCGCCCTTGGGCAGGACGGGGTTGTAGCTGCCGATGCGCTCGATGAACTTGCCGTCACGCGGGGCGCGGCTGTCCGCCACGACGATGCGGTAATAGGGACGCTTCTTCGAACCGCCGCGCGAAAGACGAATGGACGTTGCCATGAAACCTGACCTTACCTTTCTGTACCAAATTACGTGTTTTTCAATTCGTCATCCCAGCTTGCGCCAATGACGAGCAGCTTCACTTCTTCATAAAATTCTGAAAGCCGGGTGGCAGGTTCGGCATATTGCCCCCCAGTCCCGGCAAACCCTGCGGAGGCGCGCCGCCACCGCCCAGCATCCCATCCAGCCCACCACCGGTGAACATCTTGGCCAGCCCTTTCAGGCCGCCCATCTTGCGGATCTTCTTCATCGCCGTTTCCATCTCCTGATGCATTTTCAGGAGCCTGTTGACTTCCTGCACGGTCGTGCCGGAACCCTTGGCGATACGGATCTTGCGCTTGGCGTTGATCAGGGCGGGCTTCTCCCGCTCCTTGGGGGTCATCGACCCGATCATCGCATCGAGATGGATCAGCGTCTTGTCGTTGGCGCCGCTCTGCGCCATCGCCGCCTGCGCCTTCTTGAGGCCCGGCAGCATGCCCGCCAGCGCGCCAAGACCGCCCATGCGGCGCATCTGGTTGAGCTGGGCGCGCAGGTCGTTCATGTCGAACTGACCCTTGGCCATCTTCTTGGCAAGCTTGTCGGCTTCCTCGGCGTCGATGGTCTCGGCGGCCTTTTCGACCAGCGAAACGACGTCGCCCATGCCCAATATGCGCTGCGCCACGCGGGCAGGATGAAACAGCTCGATGGCGTCCAGCTTTTCGCCGGTACCCGCGAACTTGATCGGACGGCCGGTAACGGCGCGCATCGACAGCGCCGCGCCGCCGCGCGCATCGCCGTCCATGCGCGTCAGCACCACGCCGGTCAGCGGCACCTGCGCGGTGAAGCTGGTCGCGACATTCACCGCGTCCTGACCGGTCAACGAGTCGACCACCAGCAGGATTTCCGCCGGGCTGGAGACTTCGGCCACCGCCTTCATCTCGTCCATCAGCGCCTGGTCGACATGCAGCCGGCCGGCGGTGTCGAGCATCACCACGTCGAAACCCTGCAGCTTCGCCGCCTGCAACGCCCGCCTGGCGATATCGACCGGCTGCTGCCCCGGCACGATGGGCAGGGTCGCCACGTCGGTCTGCGTGCCCAGCACCGCCAACTGCTCCTGCGCGGCGGGTCGCTGGACGTCGAGCGACGCCATCAGCACCTTCTTGCGCTCTTTTTCCTTCAGGCGCTTGGCGATCTTCGCGGTGGAGGTGGTCTTGCCCGAACCCTGCAGGCCGACCATCATGATGACGGCGGGCGGGGTCACGTCGATCAGCAGGTCGGAGGATTCCGAACCCAGCGTCTCGGTCAGCGTGTCCGAGACGATCTTGACGACCATCTGCCCCGGCGTGACCGATCGCAGCACATCGTTGCCGACCGCCCGCTCGGTCGCCTGATCGACGAACTGGCGCACCACCGGAAGCGCGACGTCGGCCTCCAGCAGCGCGATTCGCACCTCGCGCATCGCGGCGCGGACATCGTCCTCCGTCAGCGCACCGCGCCCACGCAGCTTGTCGAATACCCCACCCAGACGATCGCTTAGCGAATCGAACATCATCACCTCAATTTGGGCCGAAAGGCCCGGAAAACCTCGCTTACCCCGTCAAACGACAAAATCGCCGGCGGGCGAAACCTCGCCGGCCAGCGTCCATCCGGTACTCCTCTTGAGTGCCATGGATCTGTCAGGGTATCGGACGGCAAACCATCCGACTGCTGGCGCGCCCTTAGCGCAAGGGCACGCCCGACGCAACCGAAAGCGGCTCAGCCGGCCAGGGCGGAAGCCAGCCAGAGGACAGGCCGCGTCGCCGCCAGGACCGGCACGGCCAGCCCCTCCGCCAGAATCGCCGCAGCGCCCACGGCATAGGCGGGATGCACCCGGCCCTGCGTGGCGAGGTCATGGACCATGCCGGCCGCGACGAACAGCATCTGCCCGCTCATCACCGCCAGCCCGCCCCAGGGGCCAAGCAGCGGCATCGGCAGGATGCGTCCGAAGGCAGGCCCGATGATCGCCACCATGGCGCACAGCATCAGCCGCCGATGCCATTCGGTCCGTCGGCGCATCCGGATGGCGCCCGTCAGCAGGGCGGCGAAGGTCAGCAGTTCCAGCAGGCTCAGCGCCAGGAAGATCGGCGGCGTGAAGAAGGGCGGCACCCGGTCCAGCACGACCGCCATGCTCATGGTCAGGATGCCCAGCGGCACCATCGCCGTGGCCAGGCCCACGGCCACCCATCCCATGCGCCGATGCAGCGCCATCGACCCGCGATGGGCAAAGGCGTTCTGCATGACGAACAGCAATGTCCAGCCGACGAACACCGCGCCGTGGACATGCACCCAATAGGGCACGCGCGGCACATCCACCATTCCGCGCAGCGCGTAGGAGCCGAAGCCCCCGATCACCGTCGCCGCGATGGCGACCGACATTCCCAGGTAAAAGCCATTTTCCCGCACGGACGCAGGAACGGTCGACGCAGCAGCATCCATGGGACGCCTTCCCCCTTTTCAAGAAGATTTAAGCCGTCGCGACCTTTGTTTGCGTCCCTGTAACAGAATATCAGGGGAGTCGCGAGAGGCGGCCCGGCGCTGCCTTACATTTGTAAAACCCCTTGCCAGCAGCTTCGGCAGCGGCAAGGTGCGCCGTGCAGAGAGGGGAATCAGGACATGGGTTGGACGCGCCGCAAGCCGATGGAGGCGATGATGCCCTCGCATGAGGGGCAAAGGCTGGCGCGCACCTTGTCCTGGCCGCATCTGCTGGCGCTGGGCGTGGGGGCCATCGTCGGCACCGGCATATTGACGCTGATCGGCGTCGGCGCGGACCGGGCGGGGCCAGCCGTGCTGCTGTCCTTCGCCATTGCCGGCGCGATCTGCGCCTGCGCGGCGCTGGCCTATGCCGAACTCTCCACCATGATGCCGGCCGCCGGCAGCGCGTACAGCTACAGCTATGTCGTGCTGGGCGAAGGCATTGCGTGGATCGTCGGATGGAGCCTGATCCTCGAATATTCGCTGGTCGTGTCGACCGTGGCGGTGGGCTGGTCCGGCTATGCCGCACCCCTGCTGACATCGGCGGGCTTCCCGGACCTGTTGACCAGGGGGCCGGAACTGGGCGGCCTGGTCAATGCGCCCGCCATCTTCATCATCGCCGTGGTCGCCGGCCTGTTGATGCTCGGCACGCATGAAAGCGCGCGGCTGAACTCGTTGCTGGTGGTGATCAAGATCGCGACGCTCAGCCTGTTCGTCGCCATCGCCCTGCCCGCCTTCGACGCCCAGAACCTTCAGCCTTTCATGCCCTTCGGCTTCGCCAAGTCGATGGCGCCGGACGGCGTCGAGCGCGGCGTGATGGCCGCGGCGGCGATCATCTTCTTCGCCTTCTACGGCTTCGACGCCATCTCCACCGCGGCGGAGGAGGCGAAGAACCCGGATCGCGACCTTGCCATCGGCATCGTCGGATCGCCGGTCGCCTGCACGCTGATCTATGTGCTCGTGGCGGCGGCGGCGGTCGGGGCGATGCCCTTCACCCGCTTTGCCGGCAGTCCCGAACCGCTGGCGCTGATCCTGCGTGAAATGGGCCAGGGACAGGTGGCGCGAATCGTCGCCATCGCGGCGGTCATCGCCCTTCCCACGGTGCTGCTGGGCTTCCTCTACGGCCAGAGCCGCATCTTCCTCGTCATGGCCCGCGACGGCTTCCTGCCGCAAAGGCTGGCGCTGATCTCCCGGCGCGGGACGCCCGCCCGGATCACCGCCGTCACCGCCCTGCTGGTCGCGATCATCGCCGGCCTGCTGCCCATTGACGAGATCGCGGCGCTGGCCAATGCGGGAACGCTGATCGCCTTCACCGCCGTGGGCGCATGCCTGCTGATCCTGCGCCGGCGCATGCCCGACATGAGGCGCCCCTTCCGCACCCCGGCCGGATGGCTGGTCGGGCTCGGCGCCATCGGCGGCTGCGCCTATCTGTTCATCAGCCTGCCGGCGAAGACCATCCTCGCCTGCCTCCTCTGGAACGCCATCGGTCTGGCCGTCTATTTCCTCTATGGCCGCAGGCGCGCCGCACTGAACGCGGGATAGGCTGGTCTTTTGCCGGCACAGGCCTTACATGCGCGCCCATCATGGGCCGTTTTTCGAAGATGCATGGACTGGGCAACGACTTTGTCGTGATCGACGCGCGGGAAACCGCGCTCGACATGACGGAGGCGCGTGCGCAGGCCATTGCCGACCGTCACGCCGGCATCGGCTGCGACCAGTTGATCCTGATCGGCAATAGCGACCGCGCCGACGTGTCGATGCGCATCTTCAACAGCGACGGCAGCGAGGTGGAGGCCTGCGGCAACGCCACCCGCTGCGTCCCCCTGTTCGTCGGCCGGGACGTGCTGATCGAGACGAAGGCCGGCCTGCTGGATGCAAGGGCCGTCGATGGCGGCGCGAGCGTCGACATGGGCGAACCGCGCCTCGAATGGGACGCGATCCCCCTCGCCTACGCCATGGACACGCTGGCCATGCCGGTAAGCTGGGAGGATCTGCCTGCCCCGGTCGCGGTCAATGTCGGCAATCCGCACGTGATCTTCTTCATGGACCGTCTGGACGGTGTGAACTTCGACCGTCTTGGGCCGCTGATCGAGCATGATCCGCTCTTCCCCGCCCGCGTGAATGTGAATTTCGCGCAGATGGTGGGCGACAATCATATCCGCCTGGTCGTCTGGGAACGGGGCGCCGGCCTGACCCGCGCCTGCGGAACCGGCGCCTGCGCGACGGCGGTGGCGGCGGTGCGGCGCAAGCTGGCGAGCGGACCGACCACCGTGAGCCTGCCGGGGGGCGACCTTGTGATCGACTGGGCGCCGGGCGGGCATATATTGATGACCGGCCCTGCCACCCATGTCTTCGACGGCGAGGCTGACTGGGCGCGATTCTGACATGGGCGGGCCGCAGATCATCACGCTTGGCTGCCGCCTCAACATCGCGGAGAGCGAGGCGATTCGAGAGATTATCGGCCGCGAGATGCCGAACGCGCAGGATGATCTGGTCGTCGTCAACAGCTGCGCCGTGACGGCAGAGGCCGTGCGCCAGAGCCGGCAGGCCATCCGCCGCGCCCGCCGCGACCGCCCCGGTGCGCGGATCATGGTGACGGGCTGCGCCGCACAGACGGAGCCGGAAACCTTCGCCGCCATGGCCGAAGTCGACGCGGTGATCGGCAATCGGGAAAAGATGCACCGGACATCCTATCTCCCGAACGGAGGAAGTGACCCGGTCAGGGTCTCCGACATCATGTCGGTCCGCGACACCGCTCCCCATATGGCCAGCGCCTTTGCAGAACATGCCCGCGCCTTCCTGGAGGTGCAGAATGGCTGCGACCATCGCTGCACCTTCTGCATCATCCCCTATGGCCGGGGCAACAGCCGCTCCGTCCCGGCCGGCGCCGTCATCGACAAGGCCAGGGAACTGGTCGGTGCGGGTTACAGGGAAATCGTCCTCACCGGCGTGGACGTCACCAGCTACGGCCCGGACCTGCCGGGCGCGCCCTCGCTCGGCCTGCTGATCGAGCGCATGCTGAAGGGGGTGCCCGACCTCCCCCGCCTGCGCCTTTCCTCTCTCGACAGCGTGGAGATCGACGAGCGGCTGTTCGACATCCTCGCCCATGAGCCGCGCATGATGCCGCATCTGCACCTGTCGCTCCAGGCGGGCGACGACATGATCCTGAAGCGCATGAAGCGCCGCCACAGCCGCACGGACGCCGTGCGCATCGTGGAACGCCTCAGGGCCGCCCGTCCGGAGATCAGCATCGGCGCCGACATCATCGCCGGCTTTCCGACCGAGGACGACGCCATGTTCGAAAACAGCCTCAGGCTGGTCGAGCAATGCGCCATCGTCCATGGCCATGTCTTCCCCTATTCACCGCGCGCAAATACCCCGGCCGCCCGCATGCCGCAGGTGGAGCGGGCCACCATCAAGGCGCGCGCCGCCCGGCTGCGCGCCGCCTGCGGGGCGCAACGGGAACGCTGGCTCCAGAGCCTCATCGGTTCCACCCAATCCGTGCTGGTCGAACGCAACGGGCTTTCCGGACATGCCGAAAATTTCGCCCCGGTGCGTTTCGCGACCCCGCAATCGCCCTCCTCCATCGTCCATGCGACCATCACGGCCCTTGAGAATGGCGCGCTGATCGCGCAAGAGGCAGCGTGAGAGACAATCATTTTTCCGTCATTCCCGCGCAGGCGGGAATCCATCTCCGGGCTCCGGGCCGTTCCGCCTGGTGCACCCCATGGGAGATGGATCCCCGCCCGCGCGGGGATGATGCTGGTGGATAGACATGGCTGAAACATCCTGGCGCGATCGCCTCTTCGGCGGCCTCAAGCGCACTTCCGACAAGCTGGGCGAGAATCTCACCGGCCTCTTCTCCAAGGCCGCGCTCGACGAGCAGACACTGGACGAGATCGAGGAAGCGCTGATTGTCAGCGACCTGGGCCCCGCCATGGCCGCCCGCGTGCGCGACCGCCTGTCCGAAGGCCGCTACAACCGCGAACTGACCGAGGATTATCTGCGGGAGATCATCGCGGAGGAGATCGAGAAGGTTCTCGCCCCGGTCGCGCGCCCGCTGGAGATCGAGGCTTTTCCGCGCCCTCAGGTAATCCTGGTCATCGGCGTCAACGGTTCCGGCAAGACCACCACCATCGCCAAGCTCGCCAACCTCTTCCTCGAACAGGATTATGGCGTGATGCTGGCGGCGGGCGACACCTTCCGCGCTGCCGCCATCGGCCAGCTCAAGGTCTGGGCGGAACGGCTCGGCATCCCCATCGTCGCGGGCAAGGAGGGCGGCGACGCGGCGGGCATCGTCTTCGACGCGGTGAAGCAGGCGACCGCCACCGGCATCGACGTGCTGATCGTGGACACGGCCGGGCGCCTGCAGAACAAGACCGAACTGATGGACGAGTTGGCCAAGATCCGCCGCGTGCTCGGCCGGTTGAACCCGGCGGCGCCGCATGACGTTGTGCTGGTGCTGGATGCCACCACGGGACAGAATGCGTTGAGCCAGATCGAGGTCTTCAAGGAATTCGCGCAGGTGACGGGCCTCGTCATGACCAAGCTGGACGGCACGGCGCGCGGCGGCGTGCTGGTCGCCGCGGCGGAGAAATATCGCCTGCCGATCCATGCCATCGGCGTGGGCGAGAAGATCGAGGATTTGCGGCCGTTCGACCCGGGCGACATGGCGCGGGCGATCGCGGGAACCGCCTATGCGCGGTGATCGCTCCCCCTTCGTCATGCCGGCGCAGGCCGGCATCTCTGGCCTCCACGGCACGACCCGGCCGCACGAGATCCCGGCCCGCGCCGGGACGACGGAGTGAACATATATGGCTGATCCGAAAAAACCGACCCATGGCGGCAATCTCAGCCTCGCGCTGGACTTCGGCCCTCTTCTCGTCTTCTTCCTGACCTACAAGGGCGCGGGCTGGCTCTGGGGGCCGGGCAACCCCATCACCGCGATGATGTTCGGCACCGCCGCCTTCATGGCCGCCATCGTCGTCGCCGTAATCGTCTCGAAGGTGAAGCTCGGCCGCGTGTCGCCCATGCTCTGGCTATCGGCGCTGCTGATCCTCTTCTTCGGCGGCCTCACCATCTATTTCCGCGACCAGAGCTTCATCCAGATCAAGCCGACCATCATCTACGCCTTCTTCGCGCTGATGCTGTTCGCGGGGCTGATGCGGGGCAAGGCGTTGCTCAAATATCTCCTCCAGGCGGCCTATGACGGCCTGACCGAGACCGGCTGGCGCAAGCTGTCGCGCAACTGGGCCCTTTTCTTCGTCGCCATGGCGCTCGCCAACGAAGTCATGCGACGGACCATGAGCTTCGATAGCTGGCTGGCCGTCAAGGTGTGGGGCGTGACCATCGTGTCGGTCGTCTTCGCTGCCGCCAACATCCCCATGCTGATGCGCCACGGCCTGGACCTGGGCGAAAAGCTGGACAGTGACGAGATCGGTGAAACCACCCCGCCCCAGGGTTGAATCGGCCGCCTAATTAAGATCGTTTCGCAATAGGCATATATCTGTTTTCATGGCCGCCGGGGGCGCATATGGGAGGGGCGCGGAGGCGTCCACGCCCCGACAGGACCATTGAACCAATCGACCGCACCATCCGTTCTGCGGCCGACCCATAACGAACCCGAGGAGTTCCGCCATGGCCTTTGTTCTTCCCCCCCTGCCCTATGCCAAGGATGCCTTTGGCGACATTCTGACCGCCGAAACCTTCGACTTCCACCATGGCAAGCACCACAATGCCTATGTCGTGAAGGCCAATGAACTGGTCGCCGCCGACGCCTCGCTCCAGGGCAAGTCGCTGGTCGAGCTGATCAAGTCGTCCAAGGGCGGCCTGTTCAACCAGGTCGGCCAGATCTGGAATCACACTTTTTACTGGCAGTCGCTGTCGCCGACCAAGACCGCGCCGTCCGGCCAGTTGCTCGACCTCATCAACGAGGGTTTCGGCTCGGTCGACGCGCTGATCGAAAAGCTGAAGGCCGAAGCCGTCGGCCATTTCGCCAGCGGCTGGGCCGCGCTGATCCTGAAGGACGGGAAGCTGGAAGTCACCAGCTACCATGACGCGGACACGCCCGTCGCGCATGAGGGCCATCAGCCGCTGCTGATCCTCGATGTGTGGGAACATGCCTATTATATCGACTATCGCAACGCGCGCCCCAACTATGCCGACCGCGTCCTCAAGGAAGCGATCAACTGGGACTTCGCCGCGCAGAATCTGGACGGCCAGGGTGTCAGCCGCGCCGACCAGCCGGCCTGAATGGAGGGCGCCCGCCGCGCGGAATGCGCGGCGGGCGGACCGCCCAAGCCTTTGTGAAGTCCGCACAACCGTTTCTTAACCCCGCAAGCGGAATATGCCGGGCGGGGACGAGGAAAGCGGTGCATGGACCTCGACGAATTGCAGAAGCAGCATGATGAGATAGAGGCGATGGCCGCCCGCTTTCATCAGGCGATAGCGGACGAAAGCGTTCCGCAAAGGCTGGGCCCGCTGCGGTGGCAGTTCGCCCGCCTGCTGATGGCGCATCTGGCGCTGGAAGACCGGATTTTCTACCCCAATATGCAACGGCAGCCGCACGAAAAGCTGCGCGGCACCGCGGCGCGACTCGAAAGTGAAATGGCGCCCATCGCCAGCGACTTCGCCGCCTATATGGCGCGTTGGAGCGATGATCGGATCGAACGCGAATGGGCGGATTTCTGCCGTGAAACCCGTGCCATCCTGGCCAGCATCCTGAACCGGCTGCACAAGGAAGAAGGGCTGCTGATGCCCTTGCTGTCCGACGCCGGGCTGATCGATTCGGCCCGGATCAGGCGCGCAGGCTGAATTCAGCCTTCCTTTGCCGGAACCAGGCCCAACGCCTGGGCCAGTTCATCCAGATCGGCGCCCGGCCGCACCAGCAACCAGTCGCGCGATTTTGCGCCGTCGACGACTGTCACCGCACCCTTGGGACAAATGCCGAGGCAATTGACCTCGACGATCCCAGCCGCCGCCTTGCGCCCCTTTTTCAGAGAAAGATGCCGGCGCAGCGCCCTGGCAAGCCGCTCGTCCCCGTCCCGGCCGAAACCGCCGTCCAGCTTTTTCGAACATTTGCGGCAGACCAGCACCGCATGATCCCAGTTCGACCGGACGCGATCCTTCAATCCGCCCGCTCCCGCGGTTTCCACGTCCGCCGCTCCTCCGCCGCCCGCAGCACTTCATAGGCAGCCTGGATCGTCTGGAAACGCACAGCCGCCTGCGCGTCGCCGGGCTTCACATCGGGATGATATTCCTTGGCAAGGCGGCGCCAGCTCTTCTTCACGGCCTCGAAATCGGCGTCGTCCTCCAGCTCCAGCGCCTGCAGCGCATGCAACTCGTCGCGCGAGCGGCTGCCGTCACCCGGCCCGCCCCAACCATGATAGGCGCTGTTCTGATAACCGCCCGCGTCACGCCGCTCGGCACGTTCGCGCTGCTCCCGCTCTTCCTGGTCCAGGCCCTGAAAATAGTCCCAGTTGCGGTTATATTCCGCTGCATGGTCGGTGCAGAAATACCAGCGTTCGCGGCTGTTGGGCGATTTGGGCGCGGGGCAGTCGCCCGGCCGGTCGCAGCCATGCCGGTCGCACAGGCGCACCTGCTGCGCCTCACGCGATGCGCCGTAGCTGCGCCAGCGGGGAAAGCCCCAGTCATTGGATCGGCTGCTTCTTGCCATGGTTCCAAATTAGGCAGGCCGCAGGCGGAACACCACCCCGGCAGCCGATGAAATTGCCGTTATTTTAAATCCTCCCCATCGGCAGATGGGGAGGATTTAAATGCCAGAGGGCCTGTAAGCCGGGTTCTGTCCCCCTCTTGCGAAGGGTGGCGACCATTCCTCTAGGGGACGGATCGCTCCGTCCCTCCAGCAACCAACCCGGGCGGTCTCAGCCGAAACTGGCCTAGCAGCCGAAACTGCGCGCCGCCCCTATTCGGTCTTGCTCCCGGTGGGGTTTACCGTGCCGCCTTGCGTTGCCGCAGGCGCGGTGCGCTCTTACCGCACCCTTTCAATTTCGCTGAGCCGAAGCTGTAGCGACCTGCTTTCTGTTGCACTGTCCCTTGGATCACTCCAGCCGGCCGTTAGCCGGCACCGTCATTTCGTGGAGCCCGGACTTTCCTCGCCGTGGAAGTTACCCGCCACGCCGCGGCCGCCCGGCCCTCTGGCAGAGGGGCCTATACACAAGTCCGGCCCCCCCGTCATCCCCGTTTGGGCGTCGTCCCCGTTCAGTCGTCGCCCATCGGCTTGGGCAGCAGCAACGCCAGCAGGATCGCCCGGCACTCGCCATCGATGATTCCATCGATCAGTTCGGGCCGGAAGCGGCGCTGGAACGCGACCACCGCCGCCTGCGGCTCCGCAATGTCGTATCCGAAGCGCTCCAGCGCCAACATGAAGCCGCCGTCGCTCCAATGCGGGTCCATCAGATTCTTGGTCGGGCGCGGCAGGGCCAGCCGCAGACGCGCCAACTGGCCCCAGGGGAACAGTTCGCCGGGGTCCTGCTTGCGGGCCGGGGCGACGTCGCTATGCCCGACGATGTTGCCGCGGGTGATCCTGTGCCGCTGCACGATCTGGTGGATCAGCGGGATCAGCGATCCCATCTGCGCGTCCGGAAAGGGCCGATAGCCCCATTCATGCCCCGGATTGACGATCTCGATACCGATGCTGGCCGAATTGATGTCGTCGATGCCGCGCCAATGGGCGCGGCCGGCATGCCAGGCGCGCTTTTCCTCATCCACCATGCGGATGACCTGCCCATCCTCCGTCACGACATAATGAGCGGATACCTTGGATTCCGGGCTGGCGAGCCAGTTGATCGCGGTCGCGGCATCGGCCATCCCGGTATAGTGCAGCACCAGCATGGAAATCGGCAGGCTGCGCTCGTCAAAATTGGGCGACGGCGTGTCGATCATCGGGAAGTCGTTCATCGCCAAGGGCCAGTCACTCGCATTCGTCCGTCAGCGCCTTCGGGCGCGCGGACAGACCATGGCCGACAGCGGCAGACCAATCAAGCAGGGCGCGGTATTTTCCCGCCGGGACGATCAGACCGCCCGGCGCATCGCTCCGCCCGATTGCGCCGCGGCGTCGGCGCGGCGTCCATAGCCGCCGCGGAATTCGGCATGGGGGACGAAATCCTCGCTATGGCCGATCACCGTCTCGCCCGCCCCCAAAAGCAGGACAGAGCCCGCATGGCTGTGCCGGGCGAGAAGACGCAGCACGCTCTGGCGGCGTTCGGGCGTGAAGTAGAGAAGCACGTTGCGGCAGAGCAAAAGGTCATATTCGCCCTGGGGGGCGTGCGCGTCGAACAGATTGTCCGTGCGAAAATCGATCATCTGGCGCAGGGCCGAATTGGCGCGCCAATCGTCGCCCGAAGGGTCGAACCATTTGAGCAGGTCCCCCACCGGCAGGCCCCGCTGCACATCCATCTGCGTGAAGATGCCCGTCTTCGCCTGCGCTATGGCGGCGGTGGAAATATCGGTCGCCAATATCTCGATCCGCCAGCCGCGCCAGCGCGCCATGTCGTTGCAAAGCTGGATCGCCAGCGAATAGACCTCCTGCCCAGTCGAACAGCCCGCGCTCCAGATGCGCAGCGTCCGGTCCGATCGCTGCGCATGGATGCGCGGCAGGATATGGCGGTGGATCATGTCGAATATCTGGAGATCGCGGAAGAAGCTGCTCTCATTGTTGAGCAGCGCGTTGACCACGTCATTTTCCAGCATCGCATCCTTGTGCCCCATCAGCCGGGACGCAAGCGCATCCATGTCGCTCAGCCCATGGGCCCGCAGCACAGGCTTCAGCGCCGTCTCCATCCGCCAGGCCCGGCTTTCGG
Organism: Sphingobium sp. SA916; assembly: GCF_002894065.1. Lineage (NCBI taxonomy): Bacteria > Pseudomonadati > Pseudomonadota > Alphaproteobacteria > Sphingomonadales > Sphingobiaceae > Sphingobium > Sphingobium sp. SA916. The sequence goes on along the minus strand of NZ_LXYF01000029.1, from coordinate 27,064 downwards.
ACAGGATCTGACCGGTGCGCGCTTCCAGCAGGCCGGAAAAGATGCGCGCCGCCCCGCGCATGGGATCGGCGGAGGAAACGGAGCCGGACAGGAGGGGGTCGGCCGAAGGGGGCAATGCCATCAGTTTCTGTTCTTTCCTCTTCGCGCCACGAAATCCATGATCGCATGGGGTTCCAGCAGGGCGCAGTTCAATCCTTCTCCGGCGACCGATCCGGGCATGCCCCAGACCACGCTGCTCGCTTCGTCCTGCGCCACGATCCATCCGCCGGCCGCCACTATGTCCCGCGCACCGGCGGTACCGTCCCGCCCCATGCCCGTCAGCACCACGCCGGCCGCGCCAGCGCCATAGGCCTGGGCCATGCTGGCGAACATCGGGTCGACGCCGGGCAGATTGCCGGTCGGCGTGCGCTGCGGATTGAGCACGACGGACACCCGAGCATAAAGCCCCCGCCGAAGCTGGAGATTGGCGTCGCCCGGCGCGACATAGACGATGTCCGGGGCCAGCAACTCGCCCTGCTCCGCCACCTTGACGCGCAGGGGTGTCATCCGCCCCAGTTGCTGGACGAAATAATGGGTGAAGCTGGCGGGCAGATGCTGGGTCAGCAGGATCGGCACGCCCAGCGGCGCGGCCAGACCCGCGAAAAGCTGTCCCAGGGCATGGATGCCGCCGGTCGATGCGCCGATGCCCAGGCAGGCGAGCGGCTGGGCCGCCTGCTCCGGATCGGCCCGCAGCGGCGGCCGGACCGCCACAGGCATGGCTTCGCCGCTGAACAGGCGCGACAGGCGGTCGATCAGGGCCTGGGGGAAGTGCTCACCGAAGCTGCCGCTTCCCGGCTTCGCCAATATGTCGCTCGCGCCCAGCGCCAGCGCTTCGACCGCCGCGGCGCTCCCCTCCTCGCAATTGCCCGACAGGATCACGACCTTGGCGCGCGGATTGGTCCGCAGGATCGCGGGCAGCGCCGTAAGGCCGCTCTGTCCCGGCAATTCTATGTCAAGCAGGATCAGGTCGACCTCATGGTCCCGCAAATAGCCCAGCGCATGTTCGGCGCTGTTGGTCTTGTGCGTGACGGAAAACCGCCGGTCGGCGTTCAATATCCGTTCGATGACCGTCCTGACCACGACCGAATCGTCGACGATCAGGGTACGCAGCGCCCTGTCCTCGTCGCGGCTGCTGGCCATGATCGGCACGTGAACGGTCATCGAGGGAAATCTTTCTGAACAAAATCGGGGAGGTCGGTCGAAGAGCGCTCGATCCGAAGCGCTACGCCTAGATGACGCCGACGATCGTCAGCTTGCTTTCCAGCGTTTCGCGGTCGAACGGCTTCATCACATATTCGTCCGCGCCGGCTTCGACGGCGGCCTTGATATGGCTGATGCCGTTTTCCGTGGTGCAGAAGATGATCTTGGGCCGCGCGGACAGATTGGCGTCCGGCAACGCCTGGAGGAATTCCATGCCGCTCATCACCGGCATGTTCCAGTCCAGCAGGACCACGTCCGGCACGGACGTTTCGCATTGCGTAAGGGCGTCACGCCCGTCGACCGCCTCGCTCACCGAAAGATCGAGCGATTCCAATATATGGCGGGCAACTTTGCGGATGACCTTCGAATCATCCACGACCAGGCAGTTTTTCATAGAGCGTCCCTTGTTTTGCGTCCCATCGTCACAAGCCTTAACCGGCAAAGGCGAGGATTTGGTAAACGCCGGTACGAGATCGTGCGATCTGGCGTCATGCCGCCTGGGCGACGGTGCCGGCCTCGATGAAGCCGCTCAACGACACCAGCAGATAGGGCTGGCCCTCATGCTCCACCAGACCGCGGGCATAGGGCGCCCAGGCGGCATCGAGCTGGCCCCGCAGCGGCAGCTCGCCCTCCGGCACCTGGCAGATGTCGTGCACGGCATCGACCATCAGCCCATAGCTGTGGCCGCTGATGTCCGCGATGATCGCGAAGACCCGCCGCTCCATGGGCGTCGGCCGCCCCCGGACCAGCGCGGCGACGTCGATGACGGTCAGCACCCGGCTGCGCAGCGCGGACAGCCCGGCGACATGCGCGCCCATGCCCGGCACCGGCGAGATGTCGGTCAGCTTGACCACCGCCTCCACCTCCCGGGTTTCGACGGCGATCCTCGTGCCCGCGAGCGTGGCGAAGAGGTAAAGCTGGTTCATGCGGCTATTTCTCCGTTCCTATCGCCGCGATCCGGCGAGCGCGGCCATCAGCGCGTCCTGATCATAGCGATAGATGCTGCTGTCCTGGGGTCCGGCGGGTCGCGGCGTGGCGCGCAGATGGACGATGCGGCAGCCCAGCAGTTCGCTCGCCTGGGAGGCGTCCGATCCGGTGAACAGCACCACATCCTGCGGGTCGACCGCTTCGTCGGCGGGCAGGCCCATCACCACATCATGCCCGGCCTGGCGGAGCAGCGGCGCCAATATCTCGCGCGTCCAGCCATCCTCGCTGTCGGCCAGCAGGCAGCGACCGCCGCTCCGTTCCGCGACCGGCTCCTCCGGCAGGGCGGCGAACAGGGCGAAGGGGTTGATCACCTCCAGATGCTCGCCATCGATCACGGCAACCCCGCTCAACAGCCCATGCATCGCGATCATGTCCGGCACGGCGGGCATTTCCACGATGTCGAGCACCGCGGCAACCGGATAGCAGGCCTCCCTCGCGCCGTCGCGCAGGCGGAGCGCGGCGACCTTCTCCTCGGAAAAGGCATGATGGCCGTTGGCGACCGGCACCAGCCGCCCGTCCAGACGCACGAAGCCGCGCCCGCCCGACCGACCGAACAGCCGGGCGTCGATGTCCTCGACCCTCTCGATCAGCGACAGCTTCAGCAAGCGCCGCTCGCCCGAATATTCCTCGAACCGCAAGGCGGGCACCATCTCGACACCGCCCTGCGCCTCCTCATCCTCCCCGGCCCGGCGGGCCGCATGATCGTCGATGATGTTGGGCAGGCGCGCCGCATTGGCGAGGCCCGCCGCGTCCAGCAGCAGCATCGGCTTGCCATTGTCGGGCAGGGTCATGCCGGCATAGACGCCCGACGCCATCACCAGCGGCGATGCGGGACGGATCACCAGTTCCTCATGATTCTCCACCGCCGACACGCCCATGGCGAAGGGCACGCCGGTCGCGGAACGCACGACCATCACGGCACGCGGCCCGGACTGCGCGACCCGCTCCATGCCCAGCACGTCTTCCAGATCGATCATCGAATGGCGGATGGAGCGGATCGTCGCGATCTTGGCCCCGCCGACCTGCGCGATGTTCAGCGTCTCATTGTTGTCATGCAGGATTTCCACGACCGCAGCGCGGGGAATCGCGAAATGCAGGTCGCCGGCCCGCACGATCAATCCCGGAATGATGGTCAGCGTCAGCGGCACCCGCAAGGTGATGGTCAATCCGCAGCCCGGCCGGTTGTCGAGCGCGATGACGCCGCCGATCCGCTCCACATTGGCGCGGACCACATCCATGCCGACGCCGCGCCCGGAAATGGCCGTGACCTGACTGGCGGTCGAAAGGCCAGGATGGAAGATCAGGTCGAGCTTCTCCGCCTCGCTCATCCGCGCGGCTGCTTCCGGCGTCAGGCGGCCCGCGGCCATCGCCTTGTCGACCAGCCGGCCGGTATCGATGCCCTGCCCGTCGTCGGAAATCTCGATGACGATCTGGTTGCCCGACTGGCGCGCCTCCAGCTTCAGCCGCCCCGCTTCGGGCTTGCCCAGCGCCCGGCGCCTTTCCGGCGTTTCTATGCCATGGTCGATGCTGTTGCGGACGATATGGGTGAGCGGGTCGACCACCATCTCCACCATTTCGCGGTCCATTTCGACATCGCCCCCCTCAAGGCTGAGGTCGATGCGCTTGCCCAGGTCCCGGCCGAGATCGCGCACCATGCGCGGGATGGCCGTGAACAGGCGGTCGACGCGCTGCATCCTGGTCTTGGAAATGGCGTCGCGCATGTCCGCGACGCAGGTCGACAGTCTTTCGAAGGCGCTTTCCAGTTCCGGATCGCCCGACCGCTCGCGCAGCTTGCGCGACAGCTCGTTGCGGGCCAGCACCATGTCGGACACGCCGTTCATCAACTGGTCGATCAGCGACAGGGGCAAGCGGATCGTGCGCGGCGCCGATTGCCCGCCGGAAGCGCGCGCGACGGCGACGGACGCCGCCGGCGCCTCGCCCTCATCCGGCGCGGACGCTTCCTTCTCCGTCAGGGCGGCGATCAGATAATCGTCATTCTCCTGCGGCAGCGCAGCGCCGATGGCGACCGCCTCGGCCAGTTCCGCGATCCGGTCCATAATGCCCAGAACGGCGCTGACGGTGGACGGATCGGCAAGGCGCTTGTCCGCCCGGATTTCCGACAACACGTCCTCAGCCGCATGGCTCAGCCGTTCGAACCGCGGCAGGTTGAGGAAGCCGCAGCTCCCCTTCACCGTATGGAAAAAGCGGAAAATGGCGTCCAGCCGGTCGCGGTCCGTGGGGTCGGCTTCCCAGGCGACGACCTCCCCCGCCAGCGCCTCCAGCGTTTCCTGCGTTTCCGATATGAATTCCTGGAGTAGCTCGTCCATTCCACCGCCTCATGGGATAGGCGGCGGACCATGGCGCGGCTGTGGTTAAATCCCCGTTAAAGAGGGGTGGCGCGGCAACCATGAAAGGAAAAGGGGCGCCGCGACCGGCAGTCGCGGCGCCCCTTTCGGCTCGGTAACAGCCTTGAACTTAATGCGCCTCGGTCTTCTCGACCGAGTCAGCCGCCTTCTCCCCGGCTTCGCGGGTGGCGTCCGCCTTGTTCTCCAGCGCGTCCGCGGCGTTTTCAGCGGCGCTTTCGGCATTGCCGCTCAGATTATCGGCCATCGCTTCCATATTGTCGGCCTGGTTGTCGATGGCGTCCGCCTGATTCTCATACGCGTTCTCGACCTTGTTCTCCTGCTTGGAATCGCATGCAGCAAGCGCGATCAGGCTGGCAAGGCCAAGGACTGATACGAAGGTTTTCACGGCGTTTTCTCCTGTTGCGCCCCCATGGGCTGACGTCATTCGGCAAGGGGACCGGATGCCCGGAACCCTGACGCCCATCAACTGGTCGCGCGAAGGATGGTTCCCGCCGCACACTCCTTTCGTCGCGGAAACGACTTATTTTTTCAGGGAATCGCGAATTTCGCGCAGCAGCAGCACGTCCTCCGGCGTCGCGGCCGGCGCGTCCTCGGGCTTGGGCATCAGCTTGTTCACCGCCTTCACCAGCAGGAAGATGATGAAGGCCAGGATCAGGAAATTGACGAACACGGTCAGGAATTCGCCCCAGCCGAACATGGCGACATTGGCCGCCTTCAGGTCGGCATAGCTGTCCGGGTTCCCCTTGAACCCGGCGGGAATCTCGCCCAGCCGGATGAAATAGCCGGAAAAGTCGGCCCCGCCGAAGATATAGCCGACGACCGGCATGATCAGGTCGTCCGTCAACGACTTGGTGATGGTGGCGAAAGCCCCGCCGATGATCACGCCGACGGCCAGGTCCATGACATTGCCGCGATTGATGAACGTCTTGAATTCGGAAATCAGCCCCATGGCGAACCCCTTGTCCCGATTGCGATATTGACAGCATGAGCCGTTGCGAAGGCTTCGACAACCGCCTATTTCCTCACACGAAACAAGCCTGAGGATGTTCCATGACGATCCTGCGCCAGTTCCGCCTGTTCCTTCTGCCGCTGCTGGGCGCCTTTGCGCTCAGCGCCTGCGGCATCAACAGCGTCCCCGCCGCCGAGGAGGTCGCAAAGGCCAAATGGGCCGATGTGCAGGCGCAATATCAGCGCCGCGCGAACCTTGTCGGCAATCTCGTGGCCACGGTGAAAGCCGCCGGCAAGCAGGAGCAGGACACGCTGGTCAAGGTGACGGAGGCCCGCGCCAGGGCCACCTCCGTCCAGGTCAATGCCGAGGATCTGTCCGATCCCGCCAAGGTGCAGCAGTTCCAGCAGGCGCAGGCGCAACTGAGCCAGGGCCTTGGCCGCCTTCTCGCCTCGGTAGAGGCTTATCCGGAGCTCAAGACCAACCAGAATTTCCTCGACCTGCAATCGCAGCTCGAGGGTACGGAGAACCGCATCGCCGTCGCTATCCGCGACTATAACGAAGCGGTGCGCGCCTATAACACCCGCATCCGCACCTTCCCCGACGCGATCGGCGCCAAGATCATCCATGGCGCCAAGCCCATGACTCCGTTCCAGGCCACCACGCCCGGCGCGGAAGAAGCGCCGAAGGTCGATTTCGGCAACTGAGCCGGTGATGCTCCGCCGCCTGCTCCTGATCTTCGCGCTGCTGGTTTTCATGCCCGTGGCGGGAGGGACGGGAATCGCGCCTTCCGCTCAGGCCCAGACCTTCCCCAAGCTGACCGGCCGGGTGGTGGATGACGCCGCCCTGCTCTCCCCTCAGCAGAAGCAGGCGTTGACCGACAAGCTGGCGGCGCTGGAGCAGCAGAGCGGGCGGCGACTGGTGGTGGCGACCCTGCCCGACCTCCAGGGATATGACATATCCGATTATGGCTATCGGCTGGGCCGCGCCTGGGGAATCGGGTCCAAGGACAAGAATGACGGCGCGCTGCTGATCATCGCCCCCAATGAGCGCAAGGTGCGGATCGAGGTCGGCTACGGCCTGGAAGGCATCATGACCGATGCGCTGTCGTCCCAGATCATCCGCAACGCCATCACGCCCCGGTTCAAGGCCGGGGACATGCCCGGCGGGATCGATGCGGGCGTGGACGCCATCGGCAAGCTGCTGACCCTGCCCCCCGAAGAAGCCAAGGCGCTGGCGGCGCAGGCCGAAGCCAGGGCGCGCGACGCAGCGGACGATGGCGGGGCATTCATGGCGATATTCTGGCTCGTGGTCGTCGCGATCATCGTGATCGCCATGCTTTCCGGGCGGGGCAAGGGACGGCGCTATCGGGGCGGATCGGGACCGATCATCCTGTGGGGGCCGGGCGATTCCGGATGGGGCGGCGGCGGTGGATCAGGCTGGGGCGGTGGCGGCTGGGGCAGCGGCGGCGGCTTTTCGGGCGGCGGCGGCAGCTTCGGCGGCGGCGGCGCGTCGGGGGACTGGTGATGCGCCTGATCATGAACGAAGCCGATCACGACCACGTGACCGCTGCGGTGGCCGAAGCGGAGAAGGCGACGGATGGCGAGATCGTCACCATCGTCGCCCGCCGGTCGGACGCCTATCATGATGCAGGGCTGCACTGGGCCATCGGCGCGGTGTTCCTGGCCCTGTCGGCGGCGGCGGCCTTTCCCCTGCATTTCCGGCGCTTATGCTCCTGGCTGCTGCAAAGCTGGGAGCATGAGGTGGAGGACTGGAAGCTTTTGACGGTCCTGCTCAGCCTGCTCATCCTCAAATTCCTGATCGTCCGCTATGCGCTCGCCTGGATGCCGCTGCGCATGGCGTTGACGCCCAAGGCCACCAAGGCCCGCCGCGTGCGCCGCCGTGCCATCACCCTGTTTCGCGCGGTAGCCCAGGGGCGCACGCGCGGACGGACCGGCGTGCTCATCTACCTCTCGCTGGATGAGCATCGGGCGGAACTCGTCGCGGATGCGGCGATCAACGAAAAGGTCGCTCCGGAAATCTGGGGCGAGGCCATGGCCGCGCTGATCGACGGCGTGCGCGCAGGCCGCGCCGCCGAAGGCATGGCGGAAGCGGTGCGGCAGGTCGGCAGCGTACTGGCCGAATATTTTCCGGCGACCGGCGACAATCCCAATGAATTGCCCGACAGGTTGATCGAATTATGAGCGAACAGGACGGGGCTTCCCCCGAAGAGATCATGTGGGAAGGCCGCTTCATCACCGCCAAGCGCCGGGGCAGGTGGGAATATGTCGGCCGGGCGCGGGGCATCCATGCCGCCGTGATTCTGGCCGTGGACGAGGCGGCGGACGGGCGGCATGTGTTGCTGGTCGATCAATATCGCGTGCCGCTGGGCCGCCGGTGCATCGAATTGCCCGCCGGCCTTGTGGGCGACCATGACGAGGGCGAGGAAGCCGTGCTGGCCGCCACTCGCGAACTGGAGGAGGAAACCGGCTACCTGTCCGGCCGGATGGAGCCTTTGGGTGATTTCTACAGTTCGCCCGGCATGGTGTCGGAGAGCTTCACGCTGTTCCGTGCGCATGACCTCATGAAAACCGGCGATGGCGGCGGCGTGGAGGGCGAGGATATCCGCGTGCACCGCGTGCCGCTCGACAGGATTCAAGACCGGATCGCGGCATGGCGGACGGAAGGCTTCGCAATCGACGTGAAGCTGCTGTTGCTGCTGGGTGCGGGCATCGTGGGTTGAGGCCTTTTGCAGGGCGAGGCGCTCCAGGCCGTCCCGCCCTGTAAATGCATCACCTCCGCCAACGTGCGGTCACCTCAACCGTCCGCTGTCGAAATGGTCCCCAAGTCGATCCGGGCTATGATCACGCTCAGCAAAAGGTCACAGACTGCCGAAACCAGGGGCTTCGCCACGGGCATTGCCGTCGATGCGGGTCGGCCGTCTCCAGCCGATCCGCGGGCGCTTGCGCAGACGGAGGGTCGGCCAGTCGCCGCGGACCGTCCGTTCCGCCAGGCGCATTCCCTGGGCGCGATAGGCAGCCAGCACCGCACCGGCCTGTTCATTGAGCAGCCCCGCAAGGACGATGGTGCCGCCTTCCTCCACCAGCGCGCAGAGCGAGGGAGCAAGTTCGATCAGCGGACCGGCCAGGATATTGGCGATCAGCAGGTCATAGGGGGCGCGCGTCGCAATAGCCGGGTGATCCACGCCGGCAGCCGTGTAGAGCGCGAGCTGCCCCTGTCCCTTGCCCGTCGCAATCCCGTTGGCCGCCGCGTTGGCCGCGCTGATCTCCACCGCGACGGGATCGATGTCGGACGCCGTCGCATAAGCACGCGGCCAAAGGTGGAGCGCCGCGAAGGCAAGCAGGCCTGTGCCCGTTCCGATGTCCGCGACATTGCCGAAGCGCATGCCGACCCGCCGCATGCGGTCGAGCATGATCAGGCAGCCCGCCGTGGTTTCATGCTGGCCAGTGCCGAAGGCGCGGCTCGCCTCGATCAGGAAATTGACGTGGCCGGGCGCCGCCGGGTCGCTGGCGAGATTGCGGACGTGGAAACGCCCCGCAGTGACGGGTTCCAGCCCCTGCTGGCTCAACGTCACCCAATCCTCGTCGGGCAGTTGCTCGACCAGCGGCTTGACGCCGGCGGCGCTGGGGACGAGCGAACGGAGCAGCCGGATCGCGGCGGGGCTCGGCTGGCCTTCGAAATAGGCGTCGAGCCGCCAGCTTTGTTCATTATCGGGCTCCGCCTCGCTGGTCATCAGCACGGGCGGACGATCCATCAGCGCGAAGGCGGCAATGTCGCCATCCAGCGCTTCGGCCTCCGCACGGGTGCATGGGAAGGTGACTTTCCAGCTTTGCGCCTTCTCTTCGGCCAGCGCGGATGGGGTGGCAAGGTCGTTCATGTCGCGGCCTTTAGACCTTTGGCGGATGGAGGGGAAGCAGGCACATCTGCCGGGGATGCAAGCCTTGGGCGATCGAGGACATCAAGCCCCGCCCCTGAAGCAGGGGGGAAGCGCTGGTGTCCGCAATTTCCCAGAACGAAGCATATATAAGAAAAGGGCGAGCTTCGCAGCCCGCCCTTCCCTGTTTCCCGCCGTTCGCGCGGCTTAGTACACGCGCGCCTTGGGCTTGATATATTCCGCCTCGTCCGTGAGCGTGTAATCGTGCACCGGACGGTAGTCGAGCGTCACCTTGCCGCCCTTGCCGCCCCAGCCCTCGAACCAGCTTACGGTGTGCTTCATCCATTCGGCGTCGTCGCGGTTCGGGAAGTCCTCATGCGCATGGGCGCCGCGGCTTTCCTTGCGGTTTTCCGCGCTGACCATGGTGCAGACCGCCTGGGACATCAGATTGTCCAGTTCCAGCGTCTCGATCAGGTCGGTGTTCCAGATCAGCGAGCGGTCCGAAACCGCGACGTCCTGCAAGCGGCCATTGACCTCTGCCATCTTCGCGACGCCCTCCGCCAGCAGCGCGCTGTCGCGGAACACGGCGGCGTGCTTCTGCATGGTGTGCTGCATTTCCAGGCGGATCTTCGCCGTGGGGGAACCGCCCTTTGCATTGCGATAGTGATCGAGGCGGCCCAGCGCCAGGTCGGCCGCGTCCTTGGGCAGCGGACGATGCGAGCCGTTGGGCTTGATCGTTTCCTTGAGGTGCAAGCCGGTCGCGCGGCCGAAGACGACGAGATCGATCAACGAGTTGGAACCCAGCCGGTTCGCGCCATGGACCGAAACGCAGGCCGCTTCACCCACGGCATAGAGGCCCGGCACCACGACTTCCGGATCGTCACCGACCTTCGTCACCACCTGCCCATGATAATTGCACGGAATGCCGCCCATATTATAGTGGACGGTCGGCGTCACCGGCAGCGGCTGGCGGGTCAGGTCGACACCGGCGAAGATCTTGCCGCTTTCGGTGATGCCCGGCAAGCGTTCCGCCAGCACCTTGGGATCGATATGATCGAGGTGCAGGTAGATATGGTCCTTGTTAGGACCCACGCCGCGCCCTTCGCGCATTTCCATGGCCATGGAGCGCGACACGACGTCGCGCGAGGCCAGATCCTTCGCGGAAGGCGCATAGCGCTCCATGAAGCGCTCGCCCTCGGAATTGGTGAGGTAACCGCCCTCGCCCCGCGCGCCTTCCGTGATGAGCACGCCCGCGCCGTAGATGCCGGTCGGGTGGAACTGCACGAATTCCAGATCCTGCAAAGGCAGGCCCGCGCGCAGCACCATGCCGCCGCCGTCGCCGGTGCAGCTATGCGCCGAAGTGGCGGAGAAGTAAGCGCGGCCGTAACCGCCCGTCGCCAGCACGACCGCCTTGCTACGGAAGCGATGGATCGAACCGTCTTCCATGCAGATGGCGATGACGCCCCGGCATTCCTTGCCGTTCGGGCCGTCTTCCATGATCAGGTCGATGGCGAAATATTCGATGTAGAAGTCCGCGTCATACTTCAGGCTCTGCTGATAGAGCGCGTGCAGCATGGCGTGGCCGGTACGGTCGGCGGCGGCGCAGGTGCGCTGCACCGGCGGGCCGGCGCCCATATTCTGCATGTGGCCGCCGAACGGACGCTGGTAGATGGTGCCGTTGTCGTTACGGCTGAACGGAACGCCCGCATGCTCCAGCTCGATCACGGCGGCCGGCGCCTCGCGCACCATATATTCGATGGCGTCCTGGTCGCCCAGCCAGTCCGACCCCTTGACGGTGTCGTACATGTGCCAGGTCCAGTGGTCGGGCGAGTTGTTGCCAAGGCTCGCCGCGATGCCGCCCTGCGCCGCCACCGTATGGCTGCGGGTCGGGAACAGCTTGGTGATGCAGGCGGTCTTCAGGCCCGCTTCCGCGCTGCCCATGGTGGCGCGCAGGCCGGAGCCGCCGGCACCCACGACGACCGTGTCATAGGTGTGGTCGATGATCTTGTAGGCTTCGCTCATTATTTGACGATCCCCGTGAAGGCGATCTTGGCGATCGCGAAGATGCCCGCGGCCGCGCCGCCAATGGCATAGAAGTTCAGCAGCAGGATGCAGAAGAAGTTGAGGCCCTTGTCGTGGACATAGTCCTCCAGCATGATCTGCATGCCCAGGCGCAGGTGATAGAAGATGCTGACCAGCATCAGCATCAGCGGCACCGCCACCAGGGGCTGCGCGATCCAGTTATGGACGCTCTGATAGTCGAGGCCGGGCAGGGCGATCAGGCTGAACAGCAGCCACAGGACCAGCAACAGGTTGCCGACGGCGGTATAGCGCTGCGCCAGCCAGTGATGCGCGCCATGCCTGGCCGATCCAAGACCGCGGACGCGGCCGATTCCGGTTCCGGTTCCCATCAGAATTTCCCCGTGCAGATGGCGGCCCAGAAGGCGATGGTGAGGAGCGTCGAGAAGACGAAGGTCAGCAGCGACCAGATCTTGTTGTTCTTGAGCTCATAGCCCGCGCCTAGATCGAGCACGAAGTGGCGAAGACCGGAGCAGAGATGCTGGAAGAAGAACCAGCTAAGGCCGGCCATCACCAGATAGCCGATGGGCGAAGTCGCGCATTTGACGAAGGTTGCATAGGCATCCGGCCCCATGGCGGCGGCCATCAGCCACCAGACCAGTCCCATCGCGCCGACCGTCGCAAGACCGTTGCCGGTCACGCGGTGCATGATGGAGACGGCCATGGCTGGCCCCCATTTCCAGATCGTCAAATGCGGCGAGAGCGGCCGGCTCGTGGTTCGCGCCATATCTTCCCTACGTCCCTGATGTTTGTCCCTCGAGTCCCGTCCCCTTAGGAGCGATACGCCAAGAGGGCAAGCCGCCCTGACCACGCGACGGGGCGATCCCCGCCAGGCCGGCGGAACATTTCCGGGATGAGGAACCATTCAGGCCGGTTTTCGGCGGCCGATGACGGGTAAAGCGCCAAAGGATCGGGATCGGGGCCGAATGTCCGCCGATCCTAAGAAGTGATTAACCAAATGGCGCTATCACCCGACGGGACAATGAGACCAATCTGGGGTTTTGCCGCACATGAATTCCGCCGCCACGCCCAAAAGCACCGTCCTTGCGATGATGAGGGAGGTCGACCCGCATGGCGAGCTGGCGCAGGTGTTGCGCCAGATTCGCGACCTGCTGGGCGAACAGGTGACCCTGGCGGCGCGCACTTTCTACGATGCCTATGTCGAGCAGACGGGGCTGCGGTCGAAGCTCAACCCCTCCACGCTCGCCAAGATCGAAACGGAAGCGCATGAATATGTGCGCCAGAAACTGGGCTATTACGATGCGGGCGAATGGGCGATTTCCTCCATCGCCTGCGTACGCCACGCCCGCAAGCACGGCTCCCCGCTGCGTGCCGTGCTGATGCCGGTGGCCGCGGCCAACGAGAAGCTGATCGATCTTATCTGGCATCGGATGGAGGATGAAACGGGGCGCCGCCGTCTGGTGCATGTCATGATGCAGGTCGGCATGGTCGACGCCGGGCTGATGGCGAACGTCATCGCAGGCGACGAGGCGGAGGCGCAGCGCAACGAGCGCCAACGCTTCGGCACGATGTTCGAACAGCGGATCATGGGAGAGATCGACGGCGCGTCGCAATTGGGCGAATCGCTGCGCGAACAGGCGAAGGACGCATCGGCCGCGACACGCGGCATGCTGGGCAAGGCGTCGGAAGTCGCCGCCGCCGCCGAACAGTCCGCCCTTGCGATGCGCGAAGCCGCCCGCACCTCCGCCGGCCTCATTCGCGCTATCGAGGATGCGCGGACGGAGGTGGAAAGCGCGGCCGACGTCGCCCAGCGGGCGGCCCGCCAGTCGGGCGACGCGGTGGCCATGTCGACCACCCTGTCCGACCATGCGAAATCCATCGAATCGATCCTGGGCCTGATCCGCGACATTGCCGGCCAGACCAACCTGCTCGCGCTCAACGCCACGATCGAGGCGGCCCGCGCGGGCGATGCCGGCCGCGGCTTCGCGGTGGTCGCGCAGGAGGTGAAGAGCCTCGCCAACCAGACCGCCCGCGCCACCGATGAGATCGCGGGCAAGATCGCGGACATCCAGGCATCCACCCGCCAGTCGGTGGAGACCAACGAGCGCATTCGCGACACGGTGGGCGAGGTCCAGGCCAGCGCCGAACGCATCCGCCACGCCATGGATGCCCAGGCGCAGACGGTGACGATGATCACCGCCGCTGTCGACGAAACCGCGCTGGCCGCCGACTCCATGTCGTCGACCATCAGCGCCATCCGCCAGGATACCGAGGTGGTCGCATCCGAAATCGACCAGCTCGAACGCGGCTTCATGAGCGTGGAAGGCAAGCTTTCCAGCCTGCGCGCGGCGTCATCGGACTTCGGACGCCAGGTGGCCTGAGGAAGAGCGGCGGCCGGCGGGGCGGAACTGCCCGCCCCGCCCCCCTTACCGCCAGTCGAAGGTCAGCGGCGCTTCCCTGAAGGCGAAGCGGTCGAGATGGTCCGCCACCACCTGCTTGAAGCGTTCGACATCGGTCCCCTCCCCCGGTTCGATCGTGACGGTCAGGGCGTCAGCCCCGGCCGCCATGCGGATCGGCCCCATGGGAAAGGCGATGCTTCCCTGCCGCGCGTCGAAATCGGTTTCGAACTTGTGCCCCCAATGCTTGCACAGCTGCTGGAGATAGCGGCTGGCGTTGGCGGTCGGCACATGCGCCGTCAAAGCCATGGTCAAAGCCTTTCGATCCTGCTGGCCGCCTCGTCGATCAGCGCGGCGACGTCGAACATGGTCTGCGCATCCGCCCCCTCCTTTTCAAGCCGCGCCCGGACCGCCATGCCCAGATTGTGCATGGCCCGCCGGATCGGCGCGCCGTCGGTGCGCTCCGCCTTGCGCGCCAGCGAGCCCAGCCGGTCCATGACCAGCGCCACGCCTTGTTCATGGTCGGCCAGATAGGCCGTGCCCGCCTCCGTGATCGCGAACAGCTTGCGGCTGCTTTCGCCCGGCTGCTCCGCGATCAGATCCATGTCCGCAAGCAAGGTCAGCGTCGGATAGACGACGCCCGGACTTGGCACATAAACCTCGCCCGACAGGGTTTCGATCTCGCGGATCAGATCATAGCCATGGCGGGGCGCGTCGGAGATGAGCTTGAGCAGGATGAGCCTGAGCGCGTCATTGCCGAACAGGCGGCGACGGCCGCCGCCCCGCCCACCGCCAAAATGCCCGCCCCGGCCGCCGCCGAACGGACCATCCCCGAAGCGACCGCCAAAGCCGCCGGGTTCGCGGCCGTCCGGTCCGAACATGCGGTCATGGCCAAAACCGTGGTGCCCGCGAGCGCGATGATGAAAATGCATGGATGATTCTCTCAACTGTTTCTTGATAGTTTGAGATATATCTTAAAAAGGCCGAACGTCAAGAGTTGCGATATATCTTTATCGCGGATCAGGGCTATGGCGGGAACTCCCCCAAAAATCAGGGCCGGCCTCCCGTCCCACCAGTGCCTGAATCCGGCGCAAGCATGACCCGGCCATCCCGGCGCGGTTCCGCCGGCGGACCGCGCGGGCCCGTGAACGAAAAAGGCCCGCCGGACGGTGGTCCAGCGAGCCCTTGCATGCTTCAGGTGCAACCGATCAGTCCGGTTTCTTCGCCACGCTGACCAGCGCCGGGCGCAGCAACCGGTCCTTGATCGTATAGCCTGCCTGCATCTCCACCAGCACCGTACCCGGCTCGGCATCGGCGGAGGGTACTTCCATCATCGCCTGATGCTTGTTGGGGTCCAGCGGCTGGCCGACCGACACCAGCTTCTCAATGCCGTTGCGGCCGAACACCGCCTCCAGTTCCCGCCCGGTGGCTTCAAGCCCGGCGACCAGGCCCTTGAACTTCTCATCCTCGCGCAGGTCGGCGGGGATCGCCTGAAGCGCGCGGCCCAGATTGTCCGCCACCGACAGCATGTCGCGGGCAAAGGCCGTCGCGGCATAGGCGCGTGCGTCGGCCAGTTCCTTTTCCAGCCGCCGCCGCACATTCTGCGCTTCGGCATGGGCGTAGAGCACCTCCTGCTTCGCGGTCGCCAGCTCGTTTTCAAGGCTCGCGATCCGTTCCGCCGCCGCGTCGCCGGCGGGCGACGCATCCTCGGGCAGTTCGTCCACGACTTCGGTATTTTCGATATTCTGCTTGTCTTCGCTCATCTCATCAATCTCGACAGCGTCTGTGCGGTGAAGTCCACCATGGGGATCACCCGCGCATAGTTCAAGCGCGTGGGGCCGATTACCCCGACCACGCCCACCACCCGGCCGTCACCGCTGCGGTAAGGCGCGGCTATGACCGAAGAACCCGACAGGGAAAAGAGCTTGTTTTCCGAACCGATGAAGATTTTGGTCGCGCTGCCCGCCAGCGCACTTTCCAGCAGCCGGGAAATCTCCTGCTTGCCTTCAAGCTGTTCCAGCAATTGCCTCACCCGCTCCAGATCGGCGGCGGTGCCGTCATCCAGCAGATGCGCCTGACCGCGCACGATCAGCACCGGGCGGTCGTCGGCATCCTGCGACCACAGGGCGATGCCCCTCGCCACCAGTTCCCCCGCCGCGCCCTGAAGCGCGTTCCGGTCCCCCTCTACCTCGCGCCGGAGGGCCTCGCGCGCCTGCGCCAGCGTCATGCCGCCGAAGCGCGCCGACATGAAGTTGGCAGCCTCGTTCAGCATCATCGGCGTCACGCCCACCGGAAGGTCCACGACGCGATTCTCGATGGAACCGTCCTGCCCCACCAGCACAGCCAGCGCCTGCCGTTCATTCAGGGGCACGAAGCCGAACTGCCGCAGCACCGGCTCCCGCTTGGGCACCATCACGATGCCGGCGCAGGCCGAGAGGCCGGACAGCGCAGCGGTCGCGGCCGACAGCGCCTCCTCTATCGGGCCGCCTTCGCTGATCCCGACCTCGATCGCGCGCCGTTCCTCGACCGAAGGCTCCGCGGCCTGCATCATGCCGTCGACGAACAGCCTGAGGCCGGTTTCCGTCGGCATCCGTCCGGCGGAAGTGTGCGGCGCGGCAAGCAGGCCCAGTTCCTCCAGATCCTGCATCACATTGCGGATGGAGGCGGGCGACAGGCTGAGCGACGCCATCTTGCTGATCGTGCGCGAGCCAACGGGCAGCCCGGTGCCGAGATAGCTCTCGACCACCAGACGGAAAACGTCACGCGCACGCTCGTTAAGTTCGGTGATCGGGGTGACCGCCATGGCCTTTATCTAGGCAAGCATCGGTCCCGGCTCAAGCCCGTCGTCACCGGCCCTTCGCCGTCGTCGGCTTCACCATGGCGGCGACGTCGAGCATGCTGGGGATCGACGCGATGGTGGCGCGCAGCTTGCCATAGCCCGCATCCATGCAGCCCGACTGGAACTCCAGCCGGGTGGGCGGCGCTTCGCCCCGGGTCCATTCTATCACATAGCCGGGCATGTCCGTGGCGAAGCGGACGCAATTTTCCCCCTGACCGATTCGCCTGACCGTGCCCTGCGCGGGCCGAAACTGCGCCAGCGCGGCGCGGAAGCGGCGATATTGCGCCGGCGTCACCGTGAAACGGGTCGGGCCGGGAATGGCGGTGAAACGCTGCGGCTCGATCAGCCCGGACCCGTCCGGCGTCACGCGCAGGCTGTAGCTGGGGCAGGCGCCGAAACAGGGACCGGCGGAAAATCTGATGGTATCGCCGGCCAGGGTCGGCTTTTCCAGCTCCGCCTGTTCCATGGCACAGCCGCCCAGCAGGACAGTGGCCGCCAAAATCGATAGTGCTTTCGTCACCATAGGCCGCTCTCTAGCATCTTTCGGGTTCATCGCCACTGGCATGATGGGCCGCCCGACGCTAAGCCCGCTCGACACAACGCTTCGGAGTAGAATATTTATGCGTCCTTCCGGCCGTGCGCCCGACCAGATGCGCGACATCACCATGGAACCCGGCTTCACCATCCATGCCGAGGGGAGCTGCCTGGTCAGCTTCGGTGACACGCGGGTCCTCTGCACCGCCTCGATCGAGGAGAAGGTGCCCCCCTTCCTGCGCGGCAAGGGGTCGGGCTGGGTCACGGCGGAATATGGCATGCTGCCCCGCGCCACCCACACCCGCGGCAGCCGCGAGGCCGCCAAGGGCAAGCAGTCGGGCCGCACCCAGGAAATCCAGCGCCTCATCGGCCGGTCGCTGCGCGCCGTGGTCGACCTCCAGAAGCTGGGCGAGCGGCAGATCGTCGTCGACTGCGACGTGATCCAGGCCGATGGCGGCACCCGCACCGCCGCCATTTCGGGAAGCTGGGTGGCGCTGCGCATCGCCATCGACAAGCTGCTGGCATCGGGCGCCCTCACCGAAGACCCCATCGTGCAGAAGGTCGCCGCGATAAGCTGCGGTATCTATAACGGCACCCCGGTGCTGGATCTGGACTATGCCGAGGACAGCAATGCGGAGGCGGACGCCAACCTGATCCTGACGGGCGACGGCAAGTTCGCGGAGGTGCAGGCGACCGCCGAGGGCGCGACCTATGACGAGGAGGAACTGCTGCGCCTGCTGCGCCTTGCCCGCGTAGGCTGCGCGCGGATTTTCGCGGCACAGGACAAGGCGACCGGGAGATAATTCTTCCTTCCGTTCGTTTTCGGGGCGCGTGGGATATGGGATGACGGAATGAGCGATGAATTCGGGCAGGAACAGGCGATCCGCAAGCTGGGTCCGGGACGACTGGTGATCGCCAGCCATAATCCCGGCAAAGTGCGGGAAATCGGCGAATTGCTGGCGCCCTATGGCATAGAGACGGTGTCCGCAGCGGCGCTGGACCTGCCCGAGCCGGAGGAGACCGGCACGACCTTCATCGCCAATGCGGAACTGAAGGCGATGCAGGCGGCGGATCTTTCCGGCCTGCCCGCGCTGGCCGACGACAGCGGCCTGTGCGTGGAGGCGCTGAACGGCGATCCGGGCATCTTCTCCGCCCGCTGGGCCGGCCAGACCAAGGATTTCGGCCTCGCCATGCAGCTCGTCTGGGACAATATCCAGGCGAAGGGGCCGGAAGCGGGTCATGACGCCCATTTCGTCTGCGCCCTGGCGCTGGCCTGGCCCGACGGCCATGTGGAGGCGTTCGAAGGCCGCGTCGACGGCACGATCACCTGGCCGCCCCGTGGCGACAGGGGCTTCGGCTATGATCCGATCTTCCAGCCGCATGGTCATGGCATCAGCTTCGGCGAGATGGACCCGGAGAAGAAGCATGGCATGAGCCACCGCGCCGATGCGTTCGCGCAATTGGTGGCGGCGGTTTTTTAAGGAGCGCCTTCCGCCCGATTCGGCCGCCATGCTGCCGCGAAGGCCGCTGGACGAGACGGGCGGCTGTTGGAAGCCCGGGGCCGGGCCCTGTGGATGATCTCATCGCCTTGACCGTGCTCCCGCCATCGCAGGAGCACGGCGGGCATGATGCCGGCGATCGGCCAGTAGCGGCCGATCCCGGCTTGTCCCTCATCCCGCATAGAGGTTCGTCGGCAACCCCCGGACGCCGGGAAAGACTTCGAAAAACGCACCGTCATAGTCGCTTTCCGGCAGACCGGTCGCCGCCGAACTGACGAACATCCGGTCCAGCTTGTCCCCAGCGAAGCAGATGTTCGTCACCTGCCTGGCGGGCAGCGCGATCGAGCGGTCGAGCTTGCCCCCGGGCGTGAAGCGGCTGATCCGCCCGCCGCCCCAATGGGCTACCCACAGATGCCCATCCGCATCGACGGTCATGCCGTCGGGATAGCCATCCTCCTCGGCAAGGCGGATGAAGGGCCGGCGATCCGCCAGGCCGCCTTCGGCCGTGCGGGCGAAGCGATATATCTGCCGCTTGGCCGTATCGCTGTGATAAAGCCAGTGCCCGCAGGCGGAAAAGGCCGGGCCGTTGGGCACGCGATAGCCCCCGTCCATCACCGCCCAGCGTCCATCGGGATCGAGCCGGTAGAGCGCGCCCACGTCCTGCTCCTCCGCCATGTCCATCGTGCCGCACCAGATGGCGCCGCTCGCATCGGCCTTGCCATCGTTCATGCGGCTGCCGGGCAGATGCGGTTCGGGATCGCCCATCGGCTCGATGACCAGCGGATCGAGCGAGATCCGGGCGAAGCCGCTCTGGAAGCCGCCGATGAAGTCCCCGCCCGCTCGGCCACCCAGCCGATCGGTTCGGGCATGGCCCAGCGCTGGATGGCGCCGTCGTCCAGCGACAGGCGGTTGAGCGCGGGCGCGAGTATGTCGGTCCAATAGACCGCATTCTCACGGGCGGACCATAGCGTCCCCTCCCCCAGCGCATCGCTGATGTCGCGGTCGACCTTGCGCCATTCACCCATGCCGGATGTTCCTTCAGCGCTTGACGGACAGGCGGTAGATCATCTGGTGATGATAGGGCTTGCCGGGGTCCACCCGTGCCGACAGGAATTTCGGCTGGTTGGGCGAATCGGGGAATTTCTGCGGCTCCAGCGCGATGCCGTCGCCCATGCGGTAGAGATGCCCCTGCTTGCCGATCAGCGTCCCGTCCAGGAAATTGCCGGTGTAGAATTGCACGCCGGGCTCCGTCGTCAGCACGTCGAGCACGCGGCCCGACGCCAGGTCTTCCAGGCGCGCGGCCAGTTCGGGGGCCTTGGTCGCGCCCTTGTCCAGCGCGAAATTATGGTCGTAGCCGCGCCCGGCGACGATCTGCGCGTCGCGGCCGTCGCGAATGCCATCCGCCACGCGGCGCGGCATGCGGAAATCGAACACCGTGCCTTCCACCGGCTTGAGTTCGCCGGTCGGGATCAGATTGGCGTCCACGGGCGTGAAGGCCCTGGCCGGAATGGTCAGCAGATGCCCCAGTGCGCTGTCGGCCGCTCCCTCGCCCGCCAGGTTGAAGATCGCATGGTTGGTCATGTTGACGATGGTCGGCCTGCTGGTCTTCGCGTCGAAGGCAATGCCCAGATTGCCCGCCTCGTCCAGCGTATAGGTGACGGTGGTGTCGAGCTTGCCGGGATAACCGGCGTCGCCGTCCGGGCTGGTGAGGGACAGGACCAGCGTGGCGGTCGGCCCGCTCTTCAGCGAAACGACGTTCCACGCCTGCTTGTCGAAGCCCTTGCCCCCGCCATGCAGCGAATTGACCTTGTCATTGAGCGGCAATTGATAGCTCTTGCCGTCCAGCGTGAATTTGCCGCCCGCGATCCTGTTGGCGTAGCGGCCCACGGTCACGCCGAAATAATTGGGACGGTCGACATAGCCGGCAAGATCGTCATAGCCGAGCAGCACGTCCGCGATCTTGCCGTTGCGGTCCGGCCCCTCCAGCTTCTGCAAGGTCGCGCCATAGGTCAGGATGGTAGCCGACACGCCCTGTGCGTTCTTCAGCGTGATCGCCTCGATCGCCGTGCCGTCGGCCAGCGTGCCGGCGGGGGCGCGACTGGCCTCCGCCGCCAGTGCCGCCGTGCTTGTCATCATCAGGACGGCACCGTATGACAACGTTGCCAAAACCGTTCTGTTCATAAAGGCCTTTCGCATGCAGTTCCTCCCGGACGCCATTGACGCGTCGTTGGAGGGGATATACTCCTACAAAATAATCGGGCGCAACCCTGTTCCGGCGGCGCTCCTTTTCGACTCTTCCGGAGAAGGATGAATGGCAGGACCCATTTCCTCAACCGCGGCGCCCGCCGCGCCCCATAATTCGGGCACGCGCTACGGCCCTGCCCTGACGTTGCTGGCCAGCCTCTTTTTCATGTGGGGCTTCATCACCGTCATCAACAATACGCTGCTGCCGCATCTGCGCAGCGTGTTCGAGCTGAGCTACACCCAGACGACGCTGATCGAATCGGTGTGGTTCATCGCCTATTTCGTCGCTTCCATCCCCTCGGCCAAGCTGATCGAACGCATCGGCTACCAGAAGTCGCTGGTGACGGGGCTGCTGATCATGGCGGCGGGCGCGCTGGGCATGATGCTGGCTGCGTCCATCCCCTCCTATGGCGTGACGCTGCTCATGCTGTTCGTGATCGCCAGCGGCATCACCCTGCTCCAGGTCGCGGCCAATCCCTATGTCGCGGTGGTCGGCAAGCCGGAAACCGCCTCCTCGCGCCTGAACCTGGTGCAGGCGATGAACTCGGCGGGCACGATGCTGGCGCCGATGTTCGGGGCCTATCTGATCCTCGGCCGGTCGAAGGGCGGCACCGCCCAGGGCGATGTCGTGCTGACGCAGGCGGAACGGCTGGCCGATGCCCAGTCGGTGATCCTGCCCTACGGCCTGGTGGCCGTGGTGCTGGTGGTGCTGGCCGTCGTGATCGCGCGCTTCCCGCTGCCCGCCATGGGCGCGTCGGCCACCCGCCTCGCCAAGGAGGAGCGGAAGAAGCATTCGCTGTGGGCACATCGCAACCTGGTGTTGGGCGTTCCGGCGATCTTCATCTACCTGATCGCGGAAATCGGCGTCGCCAACCTGTTCGTGAACTTCGTCAGCCAGCCCCACATCGCCAACCTCACCCATGAACAGGCGGGCCGTTACCTGACCTTCCTCTGGGGCGGCATGATGGTCGGCCGGTTCGCGGGCTCCGCGATCATGCAGCGGTTCGACGCGGGCAAGGTGCTGGCCGCCTTCTCCATCGGCGCCTTCATCGTGATGATGGTCACCGTCTTCGCCCATGGGGAGGTGGCGATGTGGTCGCTGATCCTGGTGGGCCTGTTCCACTCGATCATGTTCCCGACCATCTTCACCCTCGGCATCAAGGGGCTGGGGCCGCTGACCGAAGAAGGATCGGGCCTGCTGATCATGGCGATCGCGGGTGGCGCGCTGGTGGTGGTGCAGGGCTATCTGGCTGACCGTTTCGGTTTGCAGACCAGCTTCCTGCTGACCGCGGTCTGCGAACTTTACATCCTGTTCTATGCGCTATGGGGATCAAAGCCGACCCATGCGCTGCCCGATCAGCAGATCGGGTGACGGAGCCGAGGGTCGCAAGCCTCGAAACCGGAAAAGGCCGGAGCGGGACGTCCCGTTCTGGCCTTTTTTTCATCCTCGCCATCGGGATTGGAAGGGAAGCCGGCCAAAGGCTAGTGGAGCGGAAAATGGCACGACCTGCGCGTGCTTCCCGCCCACCGCGCTTCGCGCAGGTGAGGATGCGAATCACCGCGTCATCGCGCTCGCCGTATCCTCCAGCGCCAGATCGACAAGCACGCCCATCGCCTCCGCCGCCGCCGCCGCATCGCCTGCCGCAATGGCGTCGAACACCCGCACATGGTCCGGAATCGGGTTGCGCGGCAAGGCCCGCGCCCGCTGCTTGAACTGGGTGGTCCAGTTGACCGCCGCGCCGATGCTGGCAGACAGCGTCTGCAGCGCATCGTTGCGCGTCGAATTCAGGATCGCATTATGGAAATCGCGATCCGCCGCGCGTCCGGCCTCTGTCGCCAGCGTGTGGCGGCGCATCGCGGCCAGCGCGTCCTTCATCAGCTTGATGTCCTCCCTGGTCCGCCGCTGCGCCGCCAGCCGCGCCGCCGCGGGCTCGACGATGGCGCGCAGTTCGAACAGGTCGCGCACGAACTGAACGTCGGGCTCCCCGGCGAAGGCCCAGGCCAGCACCTCGGGATCGAGCAGGTTCCATCGGTTGCGCGGCAGCACGCGCGTTCCCGCCTTGGGCCGGCTTTCCACCAGCCCCTTGGCGGTCAGCACCTGTATCGCCTCGCGATAGGCGCTGCGCGACACTTCCAGTTCCTCGGCAAAGGCGACTTCGCCAGACAGGACGTCGCCCGGCGCATATTGGCCGGACAAGATCGCCGTTCCCAGCTTGTGCGCGATGGCGCCATGCAGACGCCTTCCGGGACCCCGCGCCTCTTTCGATGCGCCCCCTTCGCCCTCTTCAGCCCCCTTCAAGAGCCGCTTTTCTTCAGCCATTCATGCTCCTCCGGCTCCTTCCTTAGCAGTCGATCAGCCAAGGCGAAACACAATCATTGCCTTCTACGACTAGCTGTAATATGTCGGAGTAATAAGGAGATTCACATGGCGGATAAAGCCCCGACTTTCGAACTTCAGGGCAGCTAGGCCGCCACGCGCCAGTCTCGCGCCGATGAAATGACTGACAATTCGACCTTTAGATGACGTTTGCGAGCGCCGGGAAAGGCGCGCGGGAGGAGATCGTTCATGAATTTGCGCCTGTTGCAACGCCGTTCGGGCAATGGGGGGCGTTCGGTTATCGCCGCGCAGGACAGCGAGGCGCATTTCCTCCTCGGGGTGGAAAGCATCCGTGCGCTGGCGCTGGACGCCATCGCCAAGGGTCTTTCGCTGGCGCAGATCGTCGCCGCGGCGCCGAAGGGCGATGCCGTCGACATCGCCGCCGAGTTCGAGGCCGGCCGCCTGATCGCGCCGATCGACCATGAGGACGCGGCCCATGTGCAACTGACCGGCACGGGCCTCACCCATCTCGGTTCCGCCGAAGGCCGCGACAAGATGCACCGCGAAGCCGCCGCCGCCGAAAAGCAGACGGACAGCATGCGCATGTTCCTGGAAGGGCTGGAAGGCGGCAAGCCCGCCCCCGGCGCGGTCGGGCAGCAGCCTGAATGGTTCTACAAGGGCGACGGGTCCCAACTGGTGGGGCCGACCGATCCGCTGACCATGCCCGCCTTCGCACGGGATGGCGGAGAGGAGCCGGAGATCGCCGGCATCTACATCATCGGCCCCGACGGCCGGCCCTATCGCCTCGGCCTCGCGCTCGCCAACGAGTTCAGCGACCATGTGACCGAGCGGCACAATTATCTCTGGCTCGCCCATAGCAAGCTGCGCCAGGCGTCGCTTGGCCCGGAACTGCTGGTCGGCCCCGCGCCGGAACATATCGAAGGCAGCAGCCGCATCCTGCGGAACGGCGAGGTGCTGTGGGAAAAGCCCTTCCTCTCGGGCGAAGGCAATATGTCGCACAGTCTGACCAATCTCGAACATCATCATTTCAAATATGACCTGTTTCGTCGCCCCGGCGACGTGCATGTCCACTTTTTCGGCACGGCCACGCTTTCCTTCGCCGACGGCGTGCAGACGCAGGAAGGCGACGTGTTCGAGATCATCGCCGCGCCCTTCACCCTGCCCGTGCGCAACCCGCTGAAGCGCGCGGCGCCGGTCGAGGTGACGGTGAAGGTCCTCTAGGCCCATGGACCCCATCCGCATCGCCATCGTCGGCATCGGCAAGATCGCGCGGGACCAGCATGTCCCCGCGATCCGGGGCAATGGCGCCTTCAGCCTGGCCGCGACGGTCAGCCCGCAGGATGCGGGACTTGAGGGCGTGCCGCATCATGCCAGCCTCGACGCCCTGCTGGCGGAGGGGCCGGCGGTCGATGCGATCGCCCTCTGCACCCCGCCGCAGGTCCGCCATGCGCTGGCGTCGCAGGCGATCGGCAGGGGCATCCATCTGTTCCTTGAGAAGCCGCCCGGCGCGACATTGGCCGAAGTCGCCGCGCTCGAAGCGGAGGCGGGCAAGGCCGGCGTCAGCCTGTTCGCGGCCTGGCATTCGCGCTTTGCCGCCGGGGTCGCTCCGGCGCGGGCATGGCTGGCCGAGCGGCGGATCGACAAGGTGTCCATCGTCTGGCGCGAAGATGTGCGCGTCTGGCATCCGGGTCAGGCGTGGATCTGGGAACCGGGCGGGCTTGGCGTGTTCGATCCGGGGATCAACGCGCTCTCCATCGTCACCCATATCCTGCCGCGCCCCTTCTTCCTGAAGGACGCCACACTGGTGCTGCCGGAAAACCGCGCCGCGCCGATTGCCGCCGACATCGCCTTTCGGGACACCGGCGGCGCGGCGATCCACATGGACCTCGACTGGCGCCAGACCGGCCCGCAAAGCTGGGACATCATGGTCGAAACCGACGCGGGCATGCTGAAGCTCAGCCAGGGCGGCGCCGTGCTGCACCTGCCCGGCGGTACGGAGCATGGCGAGGACATCGAATATGCGGGCCTCTACAGCCGCTTCGCCGCGCTGATCCGGGGCGGACGCAGCGATGTGGACACCGCGCCCTTGCGGCTGGTTGCCGACGCCTTCCTGCGCGGCAAGCGTCAGACCACCGCAGCATTTCACGACTGAACACATGCCTGGACATAGGGAGAGAGGAATGATCAAGGCCCTGCGCCGCACCACTGCCGCGCTTCTGCTCTGCGCCACAACGCTCACCGGCGCGCATGCGCAGACCGGCGGCAGGCCGACCATGGCGACCATCCATGCCGACAAGCCCGGCGCGACCTATGACAAGGCGATCTTCACCCAGTTCGCGGAGCATCTGGGCAATGGCATCTATGGCGGCCTGTGGGTCGGCAACGACAGGTCCATCCCCAACACCAACGGCTTCCGCAACGATGTGGTGGCCGCGCTGCGCAACCTGTCGGTGCCGATCATTCGCTGGCCCGGCGGCTGCTTTGCGGACGAATATCATTGGCGTGAGGGTATCGGGCCGAAGAAGGGCCGCCCGGTCAAGGTCAATACCCATTGGGGCGGCGTGACCGAGCCCAATTCGGTCGGCACGCATGAATTTTTCGAACTGCTGCGGCAGGTCGGCGCACAGGCCTATATCGCCGGCAATGTCGGCAATGGCAGCCCGCAGGAAATGGCCGAGTGGGTGGAATATATGACCGCACCCGCCGGCAGCCTGGCCGATCTGCGCGCGAAGAACGGGCATAAGGAGCCATGGTCGGTCCCCTATTTCGGCGTGGGCAACGAACTGTGGGGCTGCGGCGGCAATATGCGGCCGGAATTCGCGGCGGACGAGACGCGCCGCTACGCCACCTTCATCAAGGCGCCGGCGGGCACCCGGATCCTGAAGGTCGCGGCCGGGGCCAATGTCGACGATTACAACTGGACCGAGACGATGATGCGGGTGGCGGCCGATCGTCTGGACGGCCTTTCGCTGCATTATTATGTCCACCCGGCGGGCGGCTGGCCGCCCCGCGCTCCCGCCGTCGACTTCGACGAGACCGGCTGGGCCGACGCGCTGGCCGGCGCGATGCGCATGGACGAGCTGATCACGAAGCACAGCGCGATCATGGACAAATATGATCCGCAGAAGCGGATATTCCTGGCGGTAGACGAATGGGGCGCCTGGTACGCGCAGGACCCCGGCACGCATCCCGGTTTCCTGCGGCAACAGAATACGCTGCGCGATGCGCTGATCGCGTCGATCCATCTCGACATCTTCGCCAAACATGCCGACCGGGTGCGCATGAGCGCCATCGCGCAGATGGTGAATGTGTTGCAGGCGATGATCCTGACTGAAGGCAGGAAGATGGTGCTCACCCCCACCTATCATGTCTTCGAAATGTACAAGCCCTGGCAGGATGCGACGGTGCTGCCGATCGACATCGACACGCCCTGGTACAACAAGGACAGGTTCGTCATGCCGGCGGTCAGCGGATCGGCGGTGCGGGCCAGGGACGGCAAGGTCCATGTCGGGCTGTCGAACCTCGATCCCAACCAGACCAATGTGGTGACGGTGAAGCTGGACGGGCTGAACGCCGCCAATGTGTCGGGCCGCATCCTGACTGCTCCCGCGATCAATTCGCACAACAGCTTCGACGCGCCGGAGGTGGTGAAGCCCGCCGCCTTCACCGGCGCGCAGGTGAGCGGCGGCACGCTGACGGTGGCGCTGCCGCCCCGGTCCGTGGTCGTGCTCGACCTGCAAT